>JARRPN010000045.1:0-14130 GCA_037382875.1 Calditrichaceae bacterium
TGCGATCAATATGGTATTATGATCTGGCAGGATTTTATGTTTGCCTGCTCAATGTATCCGGGTGATGAAACATTTATAAACAATATACACCAGGAAATTATTGACAATATAAAAAGATTGCGAAATTATGTCTGTATTACACTTTGGTGCGGGAATAATGAAAATGATTGGATCTGGCATATGGTGTGGAAAAAACAGTATGAAGCAAATATAGCTGATAAATTATGGACAGATTATCAAAAAGTCTTTTATGAAATGATTCCACAATTTATCAGCTATATTTGCTTCATACTGTTTTCTCCACACCATATGCCAGATCCAATCATTCTCATTATTCCCGCACCAAAGTGTAATACAGGCATAATTTCGCAATCTTTTTATAATGTCAATAATTTCCTGTTGTATATTGTTAATAAATGTTTCATCACCCGGATACATTGAGCAGGCAAACATAAAATCCTGCCAGATCATAATACCATATTGATCGCATAATTCATAAAATATATCATTTTCATAAATGCCGCCGCCCCATACCCGCAGCATATTCATATTGGCATTTGCTGCAGAGCGGATGATATGTTCATATTTTGATGAACTGACCCGGGTAACAAAATTGTCATTAGGAATGTAATTAGCGCCTTTGGCAAATACAGGCTTTCCGTTTAACTCGAAATAGAAGCTTCGGCCTTGTTCATCTTTTTCACGGATTACCTTTATGTTTCTTAAACCTATTTTTGTATTTTTGCTGGTAATTGTATTATTGCCTTCTGAAATTTCTACATTGAGTGTATAGAGATTCTGTTTTCCCAATCCATTACACCACCATAATTTCGGTTTAGTTATTTCAAACGGAATAGTGATTACTTGATTGCCGGGTTCTAGAAAAATTTGTTGATCAGCGAAACATGTATCCTCATTCTTATCAATGATCCTTAAATTAACTGATTTCTGACAATCTGAAGTAATCTCGATTACAGTTGATATTCTGGCGGTTATTTCATCTACTTCATCCTGACTGTAATATACCGACTCAATAATGGCATCATCCCAACTTTCCAAATAAACTGGACGCCAGATACCCATCGTGACAAATCTCGGCCCCCAGTCCCATCCATAATGATACGGTGCTTTCCTGGCAAAAACACTAATCCGTTTATCACCCAATCCACCCAATTCTGACTGATCATTTATGGCCGGCAGATGATAATCGAGTGCATCATATTTAGGTATGTCTTCGTTTACTGGAGATCTGAAAACTATTCTCAGATAATTTTTACTTTGCAGAATATCATTAACATCTACCATCCATGTTCGGAACATGTTTTCTGTACCAAGTATTTTTATACTATTTAGATAAACATCGGCATAAGTATCTAGACCTTCAAACACCATTCGATTATGTTTGTACTTTAAAACTTCAGGACCAACCTGAAATTTGGTCTGATATTCCCAGTTAACTTTATCAATCCACTGTAATTTTCTCTCATTGGTACGAAAGAAGGGATCATCAATGAAATTATTGTCCAAAAGATCGGTGTGAATACAGCCGGGGACTTGAGCGGATAACCATTCGTTTTTATCTTGCTGTTTAAATCTCCAGTTATAGTTAATATTTATTCTACTATTTTGCATAAAAAAATAAAATAGACTCTGCTAATAAATTACATATTACTTTAAATTAGGATTTACTTTTAATAATCTGATATCATTTCCCAAGAATTTTTAAATTCTTGTTTATCAATTCTATTCGTTGTTCTATACAAACACCAGATCGCAAGCCGTCTTCCGGTGTGTTTTTACAGTAATCTATCAATTGGTCAATGGTAGAGGTAGCTACATGCAGACGCGTATCAGAAGATGCATAATAAATATAAACATCGCCATTACTATCACATATCCAGCCGTTTGCAAATGTAACATTCGAAACATCTCCTATACGCTCATCACCCATAGGTGCAATAAAATACCCACCAGGATTATAGATTTTTTTCCAAGGCTTTTTTAGATCAGTTATAAACATATAAAGCACATAACGCAAACCGGCTGCTGTATTGCGAACGCCATGAGCCAGATGCAACCAACCTTCTTTTGTTTTTATCGGGGCTGGCCCCTGCCCGTTCTTAACTTCTGTAATGGTATGGTACTTACGGTCATCTACTATGATTTCTTCATCAAGCACAGGATTTTCCATAGATTCAGTCAGACCAAAACCAATGCCGCCACCACTCCCTGTATCAATAAATCCATCCTGCGGTCGTGTATATATAGCATACTTACCATCAACAAATTCAGGATGTACAACACAGTTGCGTTGTTGCGGCGATTTAGTCTTTAGATCGGGCAGGCGTTCCCAGTTTTTTAAATCTTTACTGCGGATAATGCCGCATTGTGCTATGGCTGATGAGAGATCACCACGATGAGCATTGGGATCCTTACTCTCTGCACAGAACATACCATAAACCCATCCGTCTTCATGTTCAGTCAATCTCAAATCATATACATTAGTTTCAGGATTTCCCAAATCGGGAATCACCATTGGATAATCCCAAAATTTAAAATTATCAACACCATTTGGACTTTCCGCAATACCAAAGAAGGATTTACGATCTAAGCCTTCAATTCGTGGAGCTAATACATATTTTCCTTTCCACTTGATAGCCCCGGCATTCATAACAGCATTTATACCGAGACGTTCCTGTAGGAATGGATTACTTTTATAATCCAAATCATATTTCCAAAATGGTGGAATATGGTCCCGGGTCAACACTGGATATTTATACCGGTTGTAAATCCCATTTTTTGATAACCGTTTTTTATTCTTTTTTTCAACAAAAGAATTATATTTTTTATTTATTTGTTCCAAGCGTTTATCAAATTCTCGCTTATCCATTCTTTCCCCTATAAAACAGCATTTCTTTTAGAATATTTTCAAATACTTTTTTCACTACTATGAGAACATCATTATTTTCATCAATTTACATATTTAATTTCAACACGTCCTATTTGGATATCATCTGTAAACTCAATTTTTAAATACTTAGTTGGTTCAATTGCAGATAATTCTCCCTGAATTAATACCGGTGGTACATAATCATAATCCAGTTTGCCAATATCCAGATTCTCTTCTTTAAATTCTATTGATGTAAAATCTTTACCATTTGCTGATACAGAAATATCCATATCAGATTTTCCATTTTCTGAATATCCAAAAATTTCAAAAGACTTCATGGTACCCGGAACATGATAGATAATATGGTTTCCATCCTTCCCCGCAAGACGATGAAAATCTTCTTTATAGGCACGTGATGATCCTGTTTTTATTGTAATATCCTTTGATTTAGAATATAGCATAGCAACATTTTTCATATTGTCGATCAGCGTTAACTCTCTTACTTCAATCGGACCAATAACATTTGATGGTTTTGATTCTCCCACATAATTTTTAGCAATAACTCTGTAAAAATAAGATTTCCCTATTTTCGCTGTATTATCATTAGCAAGCGGACCATAGGCGATATGTGCATCCGATATATTTCTTTCAATTGTTTCCCAATTTCCATCAGCCTTTTCTGAGCGTTGCAGATCATATGACTGAGCTCCAACCGTTCCTTGCCAGGATATATTCGCTAAATCAATAATTGGCAGCATTGTAGGAGGTTCTGGTACCCTTAATTCCGGAACAGGTTTTTGCTGTATTTCGAAGGCTTTTTGAATATAGAGTTCAAGCATGTTTTTTTCATCATAAGCATTGCCCGAATAAAAACCAGGCCAATGGTAAGCTTTATACAATCCGTCCCCTAATGGTTCGGAATGCCAGTAGAATCCGCCATCACGGTTATGGAATCGTAAACTCCAGATAAGTGCACCAGCAATATTTGCGTTATCAATGACACAATCTAATACATTCTCTATACCGGATGTGCTAACAAATCCAAATTCACCCACATAATAGGGCTTTTTCCCCTTTGTTTTTTCAGCGGTTTCTCTAATATGCGCTAGCATTTCAAAGGGATTTTGTTCATAGTGATGCGTTGATAATATGTCAATACAAGGACTCTCTATAACTTCATCGTGAACCTTGCGGAACTGCCTGCCATCACTTACAAGGTGATTACGATCAATTGATTTTATATATTCTGCCATCTCATTTATCCATTCGATAGGAGCATCCCAGATTTCATTACCAAGTTCCCATGCTAAAATGGCTTTGTCATCTTTATATGCTATGCCAGTGATTGAATTAATTCGATTCAGAATGTACTTAACCGTTGCTTTATAATCGGCTTTTAATTGCTCATCTTTGTAAAACACCCTATCACTCTTATTTCTAAATGCCGCATACTGTGGTCTTCCACCCATCCATTTCCAGTTATCGACTATAGGAATAATCAGACGTATGCCATGTTGATCAGCCAATGACAGGACCTGATCAAATATTTGAAAGGCTTCTTCATTGAATTTGCCAGGTGCTTCAACATACTTTATTGTTTCAGACTGATCATTATCTCTCCGTACTGTAATTACATAGGTTCTCACTACCTGACCACCTAATTGATTTATGCTTTTTAAGGCATCATTAATTTCAAATTTATCCGGGAGGCGCCAGTAGTTTTTTTCTTTAAACGGTACATTATCTTCTATAGTTAGGAGATTGGGGACATTAAACGATATAAAACGAAATTCTGTATTTCCGTCATATAATCTATCCCTCTTTGCAGTGATAAAATTTTCAAAACCAGAGGTGAATATTTCATATTCCTGTTGGCTGCATACACTAGACAAAAGGACAAAAAGTATACAGAAAAGAACATTATTAAACTGCCTAATGCACATAAATATAATCCAAAATTAAAAATAAAAATTAAGATAATCGGTGTGCTTTAATATACTAATTTTATTAAAGTTATTCCAGTATAAATACCTGAAAATTGATAGATATGTAATAGTCTAAAAATTATATTTTACTATAAGAATTTTTGTCGGTATTTAATAAAAAAGTAGATTTATATTTTTAGAATCGTCAATTTTTAATTAATGTATAATGATCAGTTTTTAATTGTCATTAAACAATGATTTCAGATTTTCACTTAGTATAGAATTCCAAATTTTATACCCTTTTTCGTTCAGATGCAGCTGATCACTTAAAAATAAATCATTATCTGGTTTTCCATTTGAATTTAACAATGGAGTACTTAAATCGACATAATACAAATTCTCAAATTCCTGGTTATATTTTTCGATTTTTTTGTTCAGAGTATCCATACTATCCCAATATTTCCATCGACTGCCACTGGGTTTAACTGAAATAAAAACAAATTTTACATCCGGAAAATCTTTATTAATATTTGAAATCAGCTCAAGATAATCCTGAAAAACCTGTTCAACTGGTTTGTTGCTGGCAATATCATTATCACCACAATAAAAAATGATCATTTGGGGATTATATTTTAAGATAACATCTTTGTAAAAATAAATAACATCGGGAATATGGGCACCACCAAATCCACGATTAATTACAGGATATTGAGGGAATGCATTATGTGTCTGCCACATACGAATGGAAGAACTTCCCGCAAATAAAATAGCATTTTCTGGATAACTGTTTTTTTGATCCCATCCTTTAAAAGCATCTATCTCATTTTGATATCGATGAGGATCAGGATCTGTTACAGTTGAATCAGCAGCCTTTAGATTACATAAGAATAGAAAACTTGTGATTAAAAAAATCAAATTTTTGATTTTCATTTACTACTCCTAACATTTTTAACAATTTATTTATGTAGATCTAAAAAATTGTCCGGTTTCTTATTCGATAACATAACATCCTGCTCTGGTCGGATGATCCGCAACCAGTTTTCCTTTTTGCACTTTTCGCAATATACATAAAATCAAAGCATCACCGGAAGCTGCCATACTGACAAAGTACATCCAGGCAATGCCATGCAATAATTCATGTGCAATGATTCCAGCAACTATACTAACTATAACCCATGTTATATTCGCTCTCGTTTTTAAATACAATATATAATTAAGCGTGTCATCAAATCCCCAAACAATTAAATATAAAATTAACATCAGAATGACAGGTATGACAAAATAAACACTAAGGATATTAGCCTGTTTCAGTGAGATTGATAAGTCACTTTTATTTGGAGTATTGTATTCAGTATTATCCATATTAAATCCAATATGACTATAATTTTTAATATTGGCCTTATAAAAAATAGTGATTATTCAATATTATTTCCAGTTGATTTTAAATGGTTTAAAATTAGACATTGGTAAACATAAAAGTATTTAAATATTTGTTTGAAAATTTAAAAATAAATCTTAATTTACATCTTTAACTAAGAATTGCTTTTTCTAAAGAGTCACATGAAATACTACATTACACAGTCACTAATCATATTATTAATCATGATTAAACTTGCATCTGCAAAACAAAATGAGGGAAGCATAGAAGGCATAGTTGTCAATGATAAAGATGAAGGTATATCACATGTAACTATTCAGATTGATCCCGGAAATTTCTCAGATATTACTGATGATAAAGGTCATTTTATTATTAAAAATATTCCTGAGGGCACCTATCAAATTAAATTTGAACATATTGCCTATGAAAAAGTGGTGATAAAACATGTATTTATTACAGAATCTCAACCGACTTCGTTAGACACTATACATTTAACAAATAAAATATTGATATCAGATGAATTTGTTGTTACAGCAGACCGTATAGAGAAAAATCCGTTTGATATACCTAATGCAGTAAATGTCGTTTCTCAGAGTGAAATTGCTGAACGTGCTTCTAAGACTTCGGCGGAAGCTTTACGTGAAGAAAATGGTATCTTTGTACAAAAAACAAATCACGGTGGAGGATCAGCTATCATCCGTGGATTATCTTCTAATCAAATCCTAATTCTGGTGGATGGTATTCGTTTAAACAATTCAATTTATCGGTTGGGCAATCATCAATATCTGACCACGGTAGATAATAACAGTATTGAACAAATCGAAGTTGTCCGGGGACCAACGTCTACATTATACGGTAGCGACGCAATGGGTGGCACCATAAATCTACGGACAGAAATACCTGAAAATAATTCTACCGGTCTAAAAACCAATATATCTATGCTAAATCGTTATGCTTCCGCTGATGATGAGAAAACAATCTCTTTGCGCAGTGAAACTGGCTTCCGCCAATTGGCATTTAATGCCGGCTTTAGCTATAAAGACTATGGTGATATGAGACGTGGCCGAAACAGTGATTATAAACGGATAGAAAATTCGACCAACGGAATAGAACAATCACCCAATGCTTACAAAGCCTACGATTTCGATTCAAAATTGCTGTATAAATTATCTGATTATAGTCATATGATTGCTGCTTACCAATTTTCAAACCAGGACAAGGTTCCACGTTATGATAAATATGAAAATAATAATTATTATCTATGGCGATATCACCCACAGAAACGTCAGTTGACCTATCTTAAATATCAACAAAATATGAGTTCAAATTATTTAAGCTCGATTAATACGACCATTTCATATAACACCCAAATAGAGGGCAGACAAACACAACGCAGTGTGGATTCAGATTTACAAAAAGAAAAAGATAAGACTAGAACTCTTGGACTGGCATTGGAAGCAAACTCCAGGTTACAGAATCATAATTTTATTTATGGTACGGAAATTTATTTTGATAAAATTGAAAGCGAAAGCTTTACTTTTGATGCTATTACCGGTGCAAGGAATAAGAATATTACATCAAGATATCCGGATGGTGCTGAATATAAAAGTTTTGGTTTATATCTTCAGGACGAATATCATTTTTTTAACAATCTAACATCTACGTTTGGCAGTAGATACTCATATTTTAAAACGCAGTTTAAGCCGGTTGTGATGGATTCATTATTGTTTAGTAATCAAGATAATTACAAACAGAGTTTCCAATCGATAACCTTTAGCCTGTCAACAATCTATAGAATAACTGATTATTTTCATCTCAATATTAACTTTGGTCAAGCATTCCGCGCTCCCAATTTAAGTGATATTTCAAAATTTGGCGAATCTAAAGGCAATATTTTTGAAGTACCTAATCCCAATCTAGAGCCTGAAAAGATGTCTACAATTGATTTAAGTTTTAAGATCAATAGCAAGAGTTTAAAAACGGATGGCTCAGTCTATTATTCAAGTATATCGGATTTACTGGCCAGCGCTGATGCTATTTATAATGGATCACCAACAATAATAATTGATAGTATAGAATACAAAATAAAATCCAAACAGAATATTGGTGAAGCATACATTTACGGTGTGGAAGGATCGTTTAGATATTCATTTTCAGATAATTGGCGTATCAGGGGAAATGTAACCTGGACCTTCGGCGAAAACACTACTCTCGATGAGCCAATTGGTGGGATTCCACCTTTTTATGGCTTATTCGGCATCCAATATCATCATGAAAAATATAAAGCTGATTTATATACGCGTTTTGCTACTAAACAGGATAGACTGTCCGCAGATGATATGGATGATCCCAGGATTCCGAATAGTGGTACACCGCCCTGGCAAACCTATAATCTTAGATTGCAGTATCAAATAAGTCACTTTATAAATACTCAATTTGCTGTAGAAAATATCCTGGATTATAATTATCGTGAGCATGGTTCGGGCATCAATGGACCCGGTAGAAATTTTATCTTTTCTCTGCGACTACATATTTAAAAACCAAATATGTTCCGTGCTAAAAAATGATATCCAAACGTTTGCATTTAATAATTATATTTGTAATTTTGAGTAACTATGGAAGTATTCTTCGCAGAACCGGATCAGATCTTTGAAAACCGAATTACATTGGATGAGTTTGAATCAAAACATATCTTGAGTACACTGAAAAAGAAAAAAGGTGATGATATTCAGGTCACCGATGGATGTGGAAATTTGTACTATGCTAAAATTATTAATTCAGGAAAACATATCGAATTAGAATATGAAAATCATGAAAAATTTGAAAAAGTAAATCCTGAAATTACACTTGCTGTTGGATTTATTCGACCTAAGCGGCTGGATATATTAGTAGAAAAATGTACTGAGTTGGGAGTAAATCGATTTATCTTGTTTCGTAGCCAATATACAAATTACGTATCATTCAATTTATCCCGATTCAGCAAAATATTGAGACAAGCAATTAAACAGAGTCTTCAGTATTATTTGCCTGAAATTATAATCATAGAAAAATTTGATGAATTCATAGATAAATCTGTAAATTTTGATAATAGACTCGTCGCTCATAGCCCGGCTGATCCTGGCATTATTGCTTCTTTAGGTAATCATGACATGGATGAAGTAAAATCAGTACTGCTTGCCATTGGGCCTGAAGGCGGATTTAGTGACAATGAATGTGAGAAATTTAGAAATATAAATTTTAAAACTGTTTCATTGGGAAAAACAAGACTGAGAACTGAAACAGCTGCTATTACCGGCATATCGGTCTTACAATCGTTATTGCAACATAAAAAGGAGTCTAATATTGGGAATAGATAATTGTGTATTTTGCCAATTACTGGATAAAAAATTACCCAGTAAGATGGAATACGAGGATGAGGAACTTGCCGTATTCTGGGATATCAATCGTCAGGCCCCGACTCATCTGCTGATAGTGCCTAAAAAACACATCGAGAAATTTTCTGATTTTACCGATAATGATACACACTTGATGTGCAAAATGATGGTTGTAGCAAAAGATGTAGCAGATAAACTAGGATTGACTGAAAAAGGATTCCGATTAGTTATCAATGAAGGCAAGGACAGTGGGCAGAGTATATTTCACGTTCACATGCATTTACTGCATGGACGCCGTTTGATGTGGCCTCCAGGCTAGAACCTATATTTTTGTAGATTTTTCTTTATGCTCTGATGATGCTTTCAAATCCAAAATTTGGGTATCCAGATAATCTTGTTGTCGCAGTTCAGTTATATTTTTAAGATTGGAAACAAGTGCAACAATTTTATCAACCATTCTTTTGATACGAGCGTAAAGATCATTACCTCGCATTTTAGTTTCCATCATGGCCAGACTAATTGTTATAACCTGAAGTGGCTGAGAAAATTCATGAGCAATTCCACCAGCTAATTCTTTAATATGCTTCAAAGCCTCTGCTTTTCTCTTGTCCGTATCGTCCACTCTTAAACCGATATAATGAGTAATCTCTTCTTGTTTATTTTTAAAGGGAAATATCATTAACCGTTCCAGATAGAGATCACCTTTTTTAGTTTTATTATATATTTCCCCTTCCCAAATTTCCCCTTTGGAAATGGTCTGCCACATATTCCGATAAAAATCTTCATCATGAACACCAGATTTTAATACACTAGGATTATTACCTATTAATTCTTCGAAACTATATCCGCATACTTTTTCAAATTGAGGATTTACATACTGTATCTTTCCAGTTAGATCTGATATGACTACTGATAAGGGAAGATATTTAACGATCTCTCTGAATATATTAAATTCCTCATCAGCATTCTTTTTATTAATTATTTTTTCTAATGCTTTAAATATTCGCTCTTTTGCAGTTTGTTTCTTTAACCAGATATCATAAGGGTGGTAATTAATTGCCATAACAATATCATCAAAATTTTTATCGGAAGTGAATATTATCACTGGAATCGTGTTATCAAAAAAGTCTCTCTGGTATATGCTGTTTTTACAGAATTCATAATCCATTATTAAAAGATCAATTTTCGAATGTAAATTTTCTGAAAACAGATCATAATTTATCTGAATGTAGGTAATAGAATCCGCATACTGTTCAGATATTATCTGTTTTATCCATTCAGCACTACCATTATCCTGGGCAATTCCTACCCGAAATTTTGTCTTATTCATGGCAACTAATTATATATTTTAAATATGGTGACTTAATCATTTGACTAATTAATAGAAATCAAACTTCTCTTTCAATAATAATCGGGTACTTTCATTAATACTTAAAAAGGATAAGTCTTGGCGGGTAATCCAACGTGCTTCAACGGCATCATCAGCAGCTTTTATCTGACCACTTAGATAATGAGCTATTAAATCTATAATTACATAATGAAATTGTATTTCACCAGTTTTATCTCGTTCAATAACATCAAAAGAAAAAACAGGATCAGCAGCTTTAACAATTAAACCGGTTTCTTCAAGAATTTCTCTTTCCGCAGCTTCCTGTAAACGTTCACCCGGTTTTATTTTACCTCCTGGGATAGCCCAAAAATCTTTTGCGGGAGCATTTTTTCGTCTAACCAATAATACACTATCATCTTTAAAAATAACCGCACCTACTGCTACTACCGGAAATTTTGTTTCATTTACTTGCATATCTCTAGTCTTTTCCAAATCATGCAAATAAAATCATATGGACAGGATCTTCCAGTATTTCTATGAGGCGTACTAAAAAGCTGACTGATTCTTTACCGTCAATAATTCTATGATCATAAGACAAAGAAATATACATCATGGGTCGGATTACTACCTGGCCATCCCTGGCCACCGGGCGTTCCTGAATAGTATGCATACCCAAAATGGCTGATTGAGGGCTATTTATTAACGGTGTTGAAATTAGAGATCCGAAAACGCCACCATTTGTGATTGAGAAAGTACCGCCGGTCATTTCCTCAATAGTAAGTTTGTTATCACGAGCTTTATCTGCGAGTTCGGTAACCTTTAATTCAATTTCAGCCATGCTCAGTTTTTCGACATTGCGAATAATCGGCACCACTAAACCTTTTGGAGTAGAGACAGCAACTGAAATATCACAATACTCATGATACACTATCTCGTCTTCATCAAGTCGGGCATTAATAACCGGAAATTACTTAACAGCTATAGCCACAGCTTTACTGAAGAACGACATAAATCCCAGATTTACATCATATTTTTCTTTAAACTTTTCCTTATATTTTTTACGTAAATCCATTATAGCTGACATATCTATTTCATTTATTGTTGTCAGCATAGCTGTACCTTGTTTTGCTTCCAGTAAACGGCGGGATATGGTTTTTCGTAATGTAGTCATTTTTTCCCGACGTTCATTTCGAATCCCGAAACCGGTTTCTTTCGATTTGTCTACTTGTTGCTGTTTATCTGTTTGTTTCGATTTCGTTTCGGTCCCCTTTTCAGGCTCACTTTCTTCATTAATTGCCTTTTCGGCATCTTTTTTAAGAATTTTGCCGTCTGTACCGGTACCCTTTACCGAATTGACAGAAATACCTGCTTCGTTAAGCATATTTGCTGCCACAGGAGATATCTTAGTTTCTTTTGCTTGAGTATCTGACGTTTCATTTTTTAATTCAACTTCCGGTTCATTTACATTTTCAGATTCGACCTTTTCTTCAGTTTGCTTTTTGCCCTTTGCCTCTGTATCGATCGAAGCTATGACTGAACCAACGTTAACAGTATCTCCCTCTTCAGTAATTAAATTAATGACACCGCCCTGTTCAGCCGTTATCTCAACAGTAGCTTTTTCTGATTCAACTTCACAAATTATCTGATCTTCTTCTACATAATCACCGTTTTCAACTAACCATTGACCAATTGTCACTTCATTAATGGATTCACCAATTGTCGGTATTTTAATTTCAAATTTCATTTTGATATCCGAAATATGTTTAGATTTTTTGATGTATATTTAATTATAAAGATTCAAAATTTTATATCTCATTTACATAAATACAGCACTTAAAATATCATCCAACTCTTCATTATGGTGTTTATGAAATCCTGTTGCCGGAGTGGCGCTCGCTTGTCTTGAAACAAACTCAAGAGTAACAATTTTAAAATGTTGCAACATATACGCAAAAGCACCTGCATTGGCTGGTTCTTCCTGAAGCCACACATGTTTTTTTACATTTTTATATGCATTAACAATTGTCTCGATTTCCTGTTCAGGTAGTGGATATAACTGTTCAATCCGTACTATTGCTGTGTTATCGTTTCCAATCTTTTTACGTTGATCTATCAAATCATAATAAACCTTACCCGAACAGAATATTAATTTTTCCGCCTTATTTTTATCTACTTGATTATCATCAATTACTTCCAAAAATTCACCTTCGGTAAAATCCTTAATTGAGCTAACACATTCGGGATGCCTTAATAAGCTTTTTGGTGTAAAAATGACCAACGGAAGCCGGAAAGGATATTTCGTCTGAGAACGTAGCAAATGAAACAGATTTGCCGGTGTAGTGCAATTAGCAACCCGCATGTTCTCGTTAGCGCACAGATTTAGGAACCGTTCTATTCTGGCAGATGAATGTTCCGGTCCTTGTCCTTCGTAACCATGAGGCAAATACAAAACAATTCCATTGGATCGGTTCCATTTTATTGCTGAACTAGCTATAAACTGGTCAATAATGATCTGAGCGCCATTGGAAAAATCTCCGAATTGAGCTTCCCAAATAGTTAATCCAGAAGGATTGGCACAGGCATAACCATAATCAAATCCCAATACACCATACTCTGACAATGGCGAATTATAAACGGTAAATTTAGCCTGTACATCACTAATATTATTGATTGGACTAAATTCCTTTTCACCATCAGCTGAGTGAACGATTGCATGACGATGTGAAAATGTACCGCGTTCAGAATCCTGCCCACTTAACCGAACCGGGCAACTCTCATTAACCAGGGTACCATAGGTCAAAAATTCCCCCATAGCCCAATCCAGATTATTTCCAGAACTATAGCGTTGTTTTCGATCATCATATATCTTAGCTACTTTTTGTAAAGGTGTTATATGATCTGGGATTATAAATACTCTCTCAGCAATTTTATTTAATTCCTCTTCATCCACCTTTGTTACAGGTTTTGGATCTAAAGTATGCCGACTAAATTTTTTCTTTCGATCACATTGATCCAGATACGTAGCAAAACTTGAACTTACTTTTTTAGTTTTTACGTCACTAAGACTCTGCTGCAGTAATTTTTTATATTCGCTTTCCATTTCTGCGGCAAGTCCTTTTTCAACTTTACCGCCTTCCAGTAACTTATCATAATATATTTTTCTGGGATCAGGATGTTTAGCGATTGTTGTGTATAATTTTGGTTGTGTAAATCTCGGTTCGTCCCCTTCGTTA
>JARRPN010000045.1:14258-15732 GCA_037382875.1 Calditrichaceae bacterium
TAGCAGCATCCCCGTGAATGAGGATGGGTAAAATTTTATCATGATCATTTTTATAATAATTATCAATTTTAGCCCTTACAATCCCCTCAATTACCGGATTAACAGCTTCCAGGTGCGAAGGATTCGGCGCTAAGCCTACCATGACCTGTTTACCTCCGGATGTTTCCACCTGGCTGGAAAATCCTAAATGATATTTCACATCCCCGGCAAATATCGAATCAGCATATTCTTCTCCCTCAAATTCAGCAAATATTTCTTCATGTTCTTTATTGAGGATATTGGTCAGTACGTTCAACCGGCCACGATGAGGCATACCAATCATAAACTCTTCCATACCCATTTCTGAACCATGATCAAGAATGGCCTGCAAACCAGGAATGAGTGTCTCGCCTCCCTGAAGAGAAAATCGCTTTTGACCCACAAATTTACTATGTAGAAAATTTTCAAATACAACGGCTTGATTCAATTTTTGTAAAATCATCCGTTTTTTCTTGATATCAAAATCAGGCTGGTTTCTATTGGGTTCAATTTTATTTTCCAACCAATCGACCTGGTCCGGTTTACGTATAAATTTATATTCGAAACCGATTGATTTACAGTAAACGTCATTTAAGTGTTCAATGATAGTATTGAGTTTCGCCGAACCGATTCCAATTTCATTACCCGCCTGGAATTTCTTTTCTAAATCATCATCGGTTAATCCGAACTGATAAATATTTAAATCAGGTTTGTAGGTGCGCCGATTTCTAACCGGATTCGTCTTTGTGAACAGATGTCCGCGCATGCGGTAGGAATTTATTAAATTGATTACATAATTTTCTTTACGATGGGTTTCATCAAGAATCTTTTTTGCAGTAGAAGATTCCGGGGGTGCTTCAAGAGCTAATTCATATCCCTGAAAAAAGGCACGCCAGCTTTCATCAACCGAATCAGGATCCTGTTTATAGTCATTAAAAAGTTTTTCAATATATTCAGGGTGTGCATTATTTAGAAATTCCAGTTTTTGCATTTTCCTTTTTCCAGATCAACAATTGTATTAAATATGGCTAAAACCACATTTAACGATTTATTATTTCTTATAAGTTATTAAAAAATAAGGAGAAAATTAAGTAATTCAAGAATTTTTTTAAAGTATCCTAATCTAATAAAAAAAGGCAGTGGCTAATAAAACCAACTGCCTTGAAATTCCACATTTATATGTGCTTTCTGGCATCTTATAGTTATATGGAACTATTTAAGGAGTACCATCTTTTTTGTAGCGCTAAAATCACCAGCATTTATACGATAAAAATATATTCCACTGGATAACTTTGAACCATCAAACTTATACACATGTACTCCAGATCTGAGACTTTTATTATTCAGATACATTAGTTGCTTATTCCAAGGCATTTTACAGCTATGCCTGGCCGGATGCGGAACCGACATCATTTATGCTTGATCCGGACGGTGAACCAGTACAACCAACTGATCC
>JARRPN010000046.1:0-10338 GCA_037382875.1 Calditrichaceae bacterium
CGCTGTTTTTCCACCTTAGCGGTGGTAACTGATACGGCCTCATCCGAGCTGCCGCTCATCGATATCATAACCAATACAACTATGATGACAACCACCGGCAGACCTATATACAGTAGCTTCTTTTTCTTAGTCAGCTTCATTTGGTTCCTCCATAAAAAAATATGATTAGTTTTGGCATGGTAAGTAATACGGATGGATAGGTAAAAATGTTACCTGTGAAAAAGATTATTTTTCTATAAAGCGGTTTTTAGGATTTAGAATAAGGTATGGTCATTAAACAGCATAGTGAGTAAATATAGTCTACCTGGCAATATAGACCGTAATAATATTGTTTTATGTTTTTATTAATTTATACATTTAAAATAACCAAAATAATTGCAACTATCATCCACTTGTATCTCTTTAAATATAGTATCGGACATAAAATATATATTCCTAATTTAACATACCTTCATCTACTGCTTTTTCCAGTTTTGATTTTATAGAGTTCCACAATTCCCGGCTCCCTTCATCAATTCTGCGGTTGATGTCAAACACCTGCTCTTTTGTAATATGATGCTTTTTCCAGGTATGCCCTTCGCTATGAAGATTGTGCAATATAGGCGGAACTCTGTCCACAGCCCTGGCAAATTTTGATTCAGGTGTTTCACCTGCCTCAAATTCGAACCAAAGATCCATATATTTTTGACGTTTATTTTGATCAAGAAAACCAAGTATCCGTTCTACACCAACAGCTTCTTTACTTTTTTGTTCTTTGGTTTCACTCTGATAAATGATTTTATCACCGCTGTCAATTTCCCCTAAGTCATGTATTAAAAGCATTTTTATTACACGATTTATATCAATCGGCTCATTAGCAAAGTCTTGTAACATCAAGGCTGAAATGCAGACATGCCAGCTGTGTTCTGCTGAATTTTCATAACGATCCAATCCCACCGGTTTGCTCTTGCGATGCACATTTTTAAGTTTTTCAATTTCTATCATAAAATTTAGAATGTTTTCTATTTCCTTCAAATCATACTCCTTTCATACTGGCCAGATAGCATTCGGTTTTCCAAGCCAAACCCAGGCAATAAAATCAACAATAGGTGGCTCACCATTCAATTCACGAATTCGGCTGTTAACCTGACCCCGGTGATGCGAACAGTGTACGGCCACTTGCAGAATGGTTTCAGCTAAATTAGCGTCAACCGGTTTTTGACCCAGAATTTGTTCCAGACGGTCATAAGGGGGTGTTTTAATCATTTGGCTTAAATCCGCTTCCTTTAGATCAGACATGTAGGTGTATATAAGTTTTGGGTATTCCGCGGCCCATTGAGCCATATCGTATAAGGGAATAAATTCCTCAACTTCGGGATAATTTTGCGGCAAATCTTATTGAACATTAATGAGCTTTGGCACCAATATAATATTCAATTTTATTTATTACATAATAAAAAAGTCTGGACAATGATTTCTTCTGAATAATACGAAAAACTTAAATTGAGACTTACAATGGCATAATTTTTATCAAAAATATTGAAGCTAAACAAGCGAAATAAAGAGAGAAAAATAGAATTTTGTAATTAGACCAATAAAACACAAACAGACAGGAATTCTACTGATTTCGCAGCCCTGTCTGTTCAATAAGCATGAGATTTATAGTTCTCATGAAGTGGTCTGCCTGAAGCTGGCAGAAGTAAATACCGCTAGGTAAATGACCGGCATTAAAATCAACAGAATATTCGCCACTCGCCTGATTTTTATCTACCATCGTACAAATTTTTTCGCCCAATACATTATAAATTGTCAGGCTCACATGAGAATTTGTGGATAAATCGTACCTTATGGTCGTCACAGGATTAAATGGATTCTGTTATTGTTCTTTTCCTTTGTACCGAAACTCTTAGCAACATAAGGTTGCTGGAATTTCTTGGACCTACAAATATGTGATCAAAGATTTGAACAACTCCGGGATGGGATAAATAATTCAGGTTATTGGGATGTGTTGTGCAATTTAATCTGTTCGCACAGGCTTTTCGCCACTGACTTATTCAGCTGTTCCGGAGCACCACAAAGATCAACTCTCCCGAAATCTTTATCCTTGATCATCTGCCAATATTTTTTTGTAATAGGAAATTCTATACCGATCAAAATAAAATCATGTTCTTTACTCAAAGCGAGTATTTTATTCAAATATTTCAATTGCCTTTTACTTTTAACCCGGTCAAGAAATTGTCCGTTATATCGGCGTGAACATATATTATTTTGTTGTGATTCCGTATAATCGGCAAAGCTGTATCCCAGCGACGGCATTTTTTGTGGGATGTAGTATTGAAGATGAAACCTGCTAAAATCAACATCCAAAAGGGGCAGGTATTTTAAATATTTTTTATACCATAATTTGTAATTTTGTAAGTCCTCTTTATCGATTATGGAAAGATTATAATTTGAGTAAACAATATTCATTTTGATATTCGATGTTTCGTCTTTATAGGAAGATAAATTATGATAATCTATGGTCAAAAATATGGTGTCATTTTTAGTCAATTTTGTTGAGAGATAAGTTATTTTTAAAAACATATCCAGATAATTATCACTGGAATAAGAAAAATTATAAATATCATATAAATCCGGTATGCCCCTTAAAAATGCACCATGTGAATCACTAATTAAAAACATGTTGTAATCATCTATGGAATTTTCATTAAATATATATTTTTCATAAATAGCCGGTTTTGTAATAACAAAATAAAAGATAATATTTAGTAAGATAAATCCCAGGATAAAAAAGAAACTATTTTTAAAAAAATTTGCCATACAGATTTCTGCTAAAATTGAAAATAAATAAATTCTATTTTTGTCGCAAAATTCCCAGTTAAATAAATGATAATAATTACCGAATAATAAACAGCCCACTTTAGAATCTTAGGGTATTTAGTTCCTGTAAATTCAAGGGCATGTTGCTTGTTCCTTTGCAGCCATTCAATAATTAAGAAAAACAATATATACATATATATTCTGGGGAATATCTGGGGTGCGGATATTATAGAAGCTGAAAATATTTTTGAAAGATATTTAAAAGCAATTGTAATATTTTCCGCTCTAAAAAACACCCAGGCTAGAACAGTTAAAAGGAATGTTGATCCCATTTGAATCAACTCTTTAATATTTGGAAAAAACCGACCTTCCGCAACGGTATTTACATGTATTCTGTTTTTCTTTGATAATAGCAGAGGCAGAAAATATATCGCGTTTAGTGCACCCCAAATAATGAATGTCCAATTGGCCCCATGCCAAAATCCACTGACAATAAAAATTATAAAAGTGTTTCTAATTTTCAACCATGTTCCGACACGGCTTCCCCCCAATGGGATATATAAATAATCTCTAAACCATGTTGAGAGGGAAATATGCCAACGTCTCCAAAATTCAGCAATATCGCGTGAAAAATAAGGGTAGGCAAAATTTCTCATCAAATTAAAACCAAACAACCGTGCTGTACCTATCGCAATATCCGAATATCCGGAAAAATCACAATATATTTGGATAGCAAAAATAATAGATCCAATTAATAAGGTGCTTCCATTATAATCCGTATAATTTTTAAAGATAATGTTTGCATAGACCGCACAATTGTCTGCAATAACAATTTTTTTGAATAATCCCCAGAGTATTTGACGTAATCCATCAGCGGCTTTTGAATATTCAAACCTTCTTTTTCTTGAAAATTGAGGTAATAAATTTCTTGCTCTTTCGATGGGACCGGCTACTAATTGCGGAAAAAATCCGACAAAAGCAAAAAAAGCAATTATATCTTTTGTCGGTTTAAATTTTCGTTTGTACACATCTAAGGTATAACTCAATGTTTGAAAAGTATAAAAACTTATACCCACAGGTAGAACTATATTCAACCGGCTAAATTCAATTTTACTTCCAAATAATGTAAAGGCATCTGAGAAACTTTCAGCAAAAAAATTAAAATATTTAAAAAATCCCAGGAAGCCGAGATTAACACAAATACTTGTTAATACTAATAATTTTCTTTTACTTTTTATATTTGTCCGGCCTAATCCAAGTCCAACCAGGTAGTCGACACTCGAGCTGAATATTATTAAGGATAAAAAGCGCCAATCCCACCAGCCGTAAAAGATATAACTAACAAGTAATAAAAAGGCATTTTGATGCTTGAGATTATAGTTAAATACAAACCAGTAAAGAATAAATACGGTCGGTAAAAATATGGCGAATTCGATAGAGTTAAATTGCATATGTTTCTACTAGTTGTAAGAAGCTAATGACAGAGTTAAGCCACCGTTCCTTCAGATCACTGACCAGATTCCAGAAATTCCGCCACCTAGTCACCTTCCCCAATTAGACTAATTCCTAATCCTCTTTATCCATGTTAACCTTATAGAACTTTGTTTACAAGCTATAATGCTGTTTAATTTGAAGCAAGGAAAAAATGGTTAAGATTAATTGAATAATTCATTTAGATATTAACGGTTTATTTAACAGTGCTGAGGTTTAAAAATGTAAAATATATGCTTTTTCCCCATATCTCGAAATTCTTATTCATTTATTGGTTTTAGAATTGCCCTAAGCTTGCCCCTCTAAATCCCCCCTGGCAGTGGGAATATGGGGAGCAACTCTGTTTTACACTTGTTTCTGTTTCACTTTTTTTAAAAGGTCAAATTAAAAACATTCACTCATTATGTATCATAGTTTTTTCAATAATGTTATAAGATAAAGAGATTAGATAAATATAGCGAAGTTCGAAAGATATCATTTCTATCCTTCTGGCTGATATCGGTCAGGCAAATGCAGGAATCCAAAATTAATTTTAAGAATATTTCGAATACATTCTTAGTTAACTTATAAATTATGAGTGTGAAAATGAATAACGAACTCATTTCTCGTCTTGAATCTTTACCAGGCTTTACTCATATACCGACTATTGAGCTTAACTGGTTGATTCAACATGGCAGGTTTGAAAAATACGAGCCTGGTTTAATATTAAAAAAAGGTAATAAAATAGAATACTTATGGATAATTCTGTTAGGTGGTATCAGTGTTCATATTGATAGGGGAGCAGGACCAAAAGTTGCAAATCCGGAATTAAAAATCGGAGCAGTGACTGGAATGCTTCCCTACTCCAGACTCCAGGGAATCCCCGGTGATCTTTATGTAGACGACAAAACTGAAATTTTATCAATTTCAACTTCTTATTTTCCGGAGATGATTAAGAAATGCCCCAAGTTTACTGCGCATACAGTTCATACAATGATTGATCGTGCACGTATTCACAACACAAGCGCAATGCAGGATGAAAAAATGCTTTCATTGGGCAGAATGTCTGCCGGACTTGCTCATGAGCTAAACAATCCTGCTTCTGTGTTGTTAAGAGATACAAAACTTCTTAGGGAATACCAAACTGAAGCATATAGAACCATATCCATCCTTCAAAAGGCTGGTTTAAAGGAAAAACAATTCAAAGAAATCGAGGATTTTCATTTAAGATGTAATAAAAAATCCCAAAATACTGCATTAACGCCAATTCAAAAGTCAGATTTAGAAGATAGAATATTTCATTGGATGTCGCAAAATCATATAAATACAATACACTCAGTTCAATTGGCTGATCTGGCTGTTGATATAAACGACCTTGATAAGCTTCGGATTACAATACCGTCTGAAATCTTTGAAACCGCTCTTCAATGGATTGTTGCCAGCTGTAATCTACATAATCTTTCTTTAGACATAGAACAGGCAACAAATCAGATTTATAAACTTGTTGAAATAGTAAAGAAATTTACCAGTATGGATAATTTGGCAGAGAGAGAATTAGTTAATGTACAAATAGGAATAAATGATACATTGAGGATGCTTGATTCAAAAACAAAATCAAAAAATGCTGAAATAACACTAAAAATTGAAAAAAATTTTCCTATGATTTATGCAAATGGTGCAGCACTAAACCAGGTATGGTTCAATTTGTTGGACAACGCTTTGGATGCTATTCCTGATTCAGGAAATATTAAAATCTACGGTCGTTTAAAAAACGATCAAATCATAATAAAGTTTATTGATAACGGATCCGGAATTTCTGCTGATACTCTAGATAGAATTTTCGATCCTTTTTATACAACTAAATCCCCGGGACAGGGAACGGGTCTTGGTTTAGATTTGAGCCGCAAGATTGTGCGGGCTCATAAAGGTGACATTTGTGTTAGTTCTACAAAAGGACAAACTGAATTTTCTGTATATCTTAATGTTGATAAAAATTAGATGTTTTTAACTTTACCTCTCAGTTTTCAAATAAACTACAGACAATTCGATAAATATTCATGATTTTTTTAAACAGTTTTTTCCTCTCCCCAAAAGCAGTCATTGTTTTTTATAATTAGACTTATTCAGGGTAATGTCACAGAAAGACTTTTTTGTTGACGAATTCCAAATAGTGAATTTGCATTCTCAATTTCCGGATCGATGTGGAATAAATAATCCAAAAATTTTGTATGAAGAATGTAAAGTGTAGAAAAGTTGGATTATTAAGATGAACATAAAGGAAAAATTTGAGAAAACACGGCAACTCTCACAGGATCTGGTCGCACCATTAAAGACGGAAGATTTTATTCCCCAGGCAGCCATGTTTGCCAGTCCGCCTAAATGGCATCTTGCTCATACAACCTGGTTTTTTGAAGAACTCATTCTTGCCAGATATCAAAAAGATTACCGGAAATTTCATCCCAGGTATAGCTTTCTGTTTAACAGTTATTATAACACTCTGGGTGAACGCGTCCTGCGGCAAAATCGGGGCAGCCTCAGCCGGCCAACGGTTGAAGAGGTTCTGGCCTATCGTGCCCATGTTGATCAACATATGTCCGATCTCTTATCGGATAATAATCTATCAAAAGAAATCTGCGATTTGGTTGAATTGGGTGTTAATCACGAACAACAGCACCAGGAACTGTTTTTCACAGATTTAAAGTATAATTTCAGCGTTAATCCATTATATCCGGCCTATTCAGAAAAAGCTCTTTGTGAAGATAAAAATGAAGGTTCCGCAGGTTTTATCTCAATGGATAAGGGTATTTATGAAATCGGCTTCAACGGCAATGGATTTTTCTATGATAACGAACGTGAACGTCATTCTGTTTATTTACAGCCTTATAAAATCAGTAAACATCTTGTTACCAACGGTGAATTTATTGAATTTATAAACGATAGCGGTTATGACCGATTTGAATTCTGGCATGACGACGCCCTGACCTGGAAGAAGGAAAATGGAATAGAACATCCGATGTACTGGCAAAAAACAGACGGTCAGTGGCATCAATACACCTTAGCGGGATTACGTAAAATTCAGGTCGACCATATACTGACACATATTACTTATTATGAAGCATTTGCCTTTGCACAGTGGAAAGGATTGCGTTTACCAACGGAATTTGAATGGGAAGCAGCCGCGGATCAATTTGATTGGGGACACCGATGGGAATGGACTGAAAGTGCTTACCTGCCCTACCCCGGATATAAAAGAGCGGCCGGGGCTGTGGGTGAATATAACGGGAAATTTATGGTAAATCAGAAAGTACTGCGAGGATCTTCGGTAGTTACCTCGGAAGGACACAGCCGCAAAACCTACCGAAATTTTTTCCATCCAATGGTGGGTTATCAGTTTAATGGTATCCGATTGGCCCGAGGATAAATATGGAATTGATGACAGAGATATCAGAAATCACAAATGATACATTAGCAGGCTTATCAGCACAACCTAAATATCTTATGCCCAAATATTTTTATGATGACGCTGGCAGCCGAATATTTCAGAATATAATGAATATGCCGGAATATTATCTTACCGATTGTGAAACAGAAATATTTGTAACCAAGAAACAACAAATCACAAACCTATTTAGATACAATGGATCTGCCTTCGACTTAATTGAACTGGGTTCAGGTGATGGCACTAAAACAAAAATTTTAATCAAACAATTATTGCAGGATAATACCGATTTCAGCTTCATACCTGTCGACATTAGTGCTGCTGCCAATCATCAGCTGGTTGATGAATTAAGGAAGGAAATACCAAATCTGTCCGTGGAAGCACAAACCGGTGATTATTTCCAGGTTATGAATGAACTTAGCAGTCAGTCAGATAATCGTAGAGTAATACTTTTTCTTGGATCCAATATAGGAAACTTTTCCAATGAAGAGACTGATTCTTTTTTAGCACAACTTGCGGAATTTACTCAAACGGATGATCAGGTTTTAATCGGTTTTGATCTTAAAAAATCACCGGAGATCATAATACAGGCATACGATGATTCGGCAGGATATACCAGACGTTTTAATCTGAACTTGCTGGAACGACTAAATCGGGAACTGGATGCTAATTTTGACCCGGATCAGTTTCAACATCACACTTCATATAATCCCGTTTCGGGTGAAGTCAAAAGTTATCTGGTATCAAAAAGTGAACAGACGGTAACGATTAAAACATTAGAACGTGACTTTTATTTTGCTCAATGGGAAACCATTTTTATGGAACGTTCACGGAAATATGATCTATCAGAAATTGAAATTCTCGCTGCCCGTCATAACTTTGAAGTACGACAGCATTTTTTTGACCAACGGAATTATTTTGTGGATTCACTCTGGGCAAAGAAATAAAAAAGCAAGGATTTCGTTTAAAAGCATCGTATGTTGAGGGGGGAATCAATGACGATCAATCAGAATAAACATTGGCATACCTTAACTTTAAACTTTAATGAACAATTGTATGATGCTCTTCAGCAACAGCATCATGCGGCACTCAATCTGGCCCTAGCCGGGCGGCACCTACTTCCTCAACAACCTGATGACAGTAACACAAGCATGCAATATCTTCCTGATAATGAAACATTAGTTGGTAATGCACTGGCTAACGGCCTGCATCTTGGATTGCATTTATCCAAAATGGAACTGCAGGTTTTGAATCAAAATGAGGAACTGATTGATTCGGTCGAATTAAATGGAAGAACCTGGGATGAGACATTCGATTCTATGAAGAGAATTTTACAGAATTCAGGTATCGATATCTTAAAAATCAACAATGAACTGCATTTTGAAATTCCATTCCATCCTTTGGCCGATGGAACAAGTTTTGATATTCGGGAATTAAAATATTTTAAAGAAAATGCAATATATCGCCACAATAGTGAAATAATACTTCATGAAGTTATTACTGAATATCCGGATGCATCGCCAATTCGTGTCTGGCCTCACCATTTTGATACAGGAACATTCATTCCTTTGGACAGTAATGAATCAAGCGGTGTATCCAAATCCATTGGACTTGGCTGGGCTATTCCGGATACTATGGTTCAGGAACCATATTACTACCTAAGTTTCTGGTCTGCTGAAACCTATAAAATTCTTGAAAGCTTAAATCCCCTGCCGGCTGGAAAATGGTTGATGCCCAAATGGAATGGTGCCGTATTGCAACATTCCGATATTCTGCAATTACTTTCAGCTGAGAAACAATATAATCTGGTAAAATCTTTCTTTGAATCGGGAATATCTATTCTTTATCAATATTTATCGAAAGGTGCCTAATTAGAGATTAAACTTTGCTTTATATAAATATAAACAGGAGTGAAATTATGTCTTCTATACCAACCGTGGCGCAAATGCATGAAGCGTTATTAAAAGCAGGGAAAACACATCATGAATTCCAGGAAAACTATCTAAATGGCATACGACATGAACAATGGGCCATGTGGTACTCAGCCTATGTTCTTGGTCGGCTTGGCAATTTCACTACCGCGACCTTGCTTACAAAATGGCTGCAGGAAGTTTCAGAAAAAAAGGATTGGTTTAAAAAAGCCGCTGAGTTCGTACTTCAAAAACTGAAAATGAATTAACTAACTTACGTAAAAAAGTAACCTTTAAAAAAATTAAAATATGCAAAACAATCTTATTGATCGTTTAACAGCTCTTCCCAGTTTTTCAAATATTCCCCAGAATGAAATTTACTGGTTAGCAGAACATGGCCGGTTTGAAACTCACGATGTTGGAGCCATAGTAGGTCCTGAAGGTAAAATTGTAAAATTTCTATGGATTGTTCTTTCTGGCAATATCTCAATCCGTGTCGATCATGGAGCCGGAGCCAAGCAAGTTCTCGAATGGCGATGTGGTGATGTAACAGGCATGCTTCCATATTCAAGAATGACTGCACCACCCGGTGATAATTATGTTAAAGAGAAAGCGGAAATGCTTTCAATTTCAGTAAATCTTTTCCCAGAGATGATACGAGAGTGCCCTGCATTCACAGCTTATACCGTACATTCCATGCTTGATCGTGCCCGGAATTTT
>JARRPN010000047.1:0-8261 GCA_037382875.1 Calditrichaceae bacterium
CATTGGCCGATGGAAACAGGTAAAGTTCCATCGGGGTCGGATTGCGAAAACCATTCTGATAATTAGCAAAAATATGTAAAGAAGATATTGGTGTGAAAGCTATACCGGCCATAGGTGAAACATTTGATGTTTCTAATGAGCTGAATTGGTAACGTGCACCACCTTTTAAATTAAGAAATGAGAATAAATTATAAAAAGCAAGAGCATAAGTTCAACTGCTATTGATACTATGTTCATCTTCATTGACTATTGGATCACCGTTTGGCTTCCTTGCTATTTTATTTTCCGCCTGTCCTCCAAAATGCATAAAATCAGTTCCAAAAGCGAAACTGTAGTTTGAACCGGCTAGCCAGTTCTGATAAATAGAAAAACCATAATTAAAGTCGTTGGATTCGAATCCATCGTAAAATTTATGATGTCCTAAATTAGTATAAATTTGGGCTGAACCCTGCCATTTATTATAGTTATTACTCAAAATGATTTCACCCATGCCTCGCTGAATATCCCCATAGGTGCCCAAACCGGCTGGGTCGCTATCACCACGTTCAGGATCATCAAACTTATAGGGTACATAACGTGCTCTGGCAGATAAATTAAGTTTTGGATTTAACTGAAGTGCCCATCCGGCATTGAACTGTGAAGATTCAAATGAGGTTTTATCCACATGACCATCCGATTTTTTATGCCGTACATTTAAATATAATCCATTATTTCCAAATTGTTTGGAAAGGTTTAATCCATAATTATAGCTATTATAGGATCCGCCCTCTATGGACATTCTGGCCAAATGTGTATAATCCGGTTCAGTTACCAAATTAACGACTCCACCCATGGCGTGATTTCCAAAAACCGTCGATGCTGGTCCAGCTAAAACTTCTACCCGTTGTATATCATCGATACCGTAAACATCTGGCAAAGGATGACCGAAGAGACCCATAAAATCCGGATGCCCGTTCAATAATACTAAAACACCGGTATTTGGTTTTCCGCCCATCCCCCGAATGTTGACTAAACCTGCTCCGGCAGTACCAACACCAAATCCCATTACTTTTTTCTCTAAAATAAATGAAGAAGGGAAATTAACATCAACCATTTCCAATGCAGAATTACTGCTCATGCTTTTTACTTTATCCTCAGTGATGAGTTCATAGTTAAAAGATATTGCCTTTGCAGAAACCTGATATCGGTTGGCTACAATCACAATAGAATCTTCAGACTGATAAGTAAGCATGCTATCTGTTTCAGTCTGGCTATATGCAAATATGATACATATAATTAATATAGAAAATGATTTAATAATTCTATAGTTCATCAATACATCCTTTTCTTTACTATTTAAATCTCAAGTTTTGAGATTATTTCAGATTTATTATATAAACTTATAGGCATTTCGAGATTGTTTTCATGTAACAATTCCTGATTCCTGAGTATTTCTATAATATTGCCATCAGCCACTTTTATTCCCTCATTTAAAAGAATCACACGATTACACACATCCAACAGCATTTCCAGATCATGTGACGTAACAACAATAGTACGCTCAGATTTTTTTATCCAATTGATTATTTTACGACGATGTGCATGATCGAGATTGCTAACCGGCTCGTCCATAGCAACAATATCAGGGCGCATGGATATTATCGAAGCTATAGAAGCCAGTTTCTTTTCACCAAAACTCAAATAGTCCGATGATCGGTCTTCATGACCTTCCAGACCTACTTCTTTAAGCGATTCAGTCACTCGTTCAGCCAGATCTTCCTCTCTAAGTCCAAAATTAACTGGACCAAAAGCGACATCCTCAAAAATGGTTGGGCAAAATAACTGATCATCCGGATTCTGGAATACAAGTCCCACCATGGATTTTATCTGTTTATCAGTCTTTTTACTGATACCAATGCCATTTATAAATATCTCACCTGAACCATGATATGACCCATTTAGTAAATTCAATAATGTTGATTTACCTGATCCATTAGGACCAATAATTCCAACTTTTTCACCTTTATCAATCTTCAGATCAATATTTTTTAGAGCTACAATATTGCCTGGATAATTGAATCCGACATTTTTAAAGAGAATTGCCGGTGTATTTTTCGGAATTTCAGACATGGATTTACTACCTAACGATTGCATATACAAACATAACAAGGTGAAAAAATACAATCATGGTATCAATTATGCGAAAGTTTACTTGATAGCGTGTATAAATTTCACCGTTAAATCCACGGGATATCATTGCTAGATGCGATCGTTCACTTCGATCGATTAGTCGACTTAAATAGGTCCCGCTCATTTTTGCGACAGCTTTTATCTTTGCTGGCAAGCTCATATTGAAAGAACGTGCTGCAAATGCTAGATGCATCCGATGAAATTCTGCTCCTATTATATTTATAAAACGCTGCATATAAATAACGATAGCCTCAATCCATTTTGGTACATGCAGTATTGTTAGTGTTTTTAAGATAGCCCTTATGGGGGTTTCAGTAACAAAAACTAAACTGGTCGTGAATATTAAAATTGATCTTAAATTCAGATCAAAAAAATTATATAATCCGCTGTAAAATACCGTAATTGAATTCAAGGAAAACAAAATATCATTTCCTGAACCCGAATAATGAAAGGGAAGTGGTAATGTCATAAAAAATATCATGGGATATATTTTTAATATGCTTTTAGCATAGAAACCCAATGAGCGATGACTGAATAGAATAATTATAAACAACCAGGTAAAAATAAATGCAAATCCCAGGTAATACTGAGAAGGAACTAATATTCCTAAAAGAACAATTAAAAATGCACTAAATAGCTTTGTTCTTGGATCCAGATTACATAAAACACAATTTGGATGTAACTGATTATGTCTGAATATGCTAACCATTAATCCAATCCTGCTCCCTGAGATGTAAGATACAACTGTCCATGTTTAACACCTTTGGTCGCAATCATTCTATCGGACAAACTGCGTATTTGAGACGCTTTCCCTTTAAGCATAATCACTTCAAGACAATTATCATGATCAAGGTGAATATGCGTCGATGATATAATAACGTCATGATGGTCATGCTGGATATCGGTTAGTTTATCAGAAAGATCGCGTTTATGATGATCAAATAACAAGTGGAGTACGCCAATAACGATTTGATCGCCGGCAATCTCTTCTTCGATCAGGGTTTTACGAATCAGATCCCTTATGGCTTCAGAACGATTGGGATATTCTTTTTTCTTAATATGTTCATCAAACATGGTAATGAGTTGCTCCGGTAAGGAGACTCCAAAACGAATTAATTTATTTGCCAAATTGCTATTCCTATAAATAATAAAATGTTAATCGTAACATGAATATTTTAAATGTAACACGATTGTTTGCAAATATCAATAAATATTAATATATAATTAAAAAAATAATAAATTATTGGAACTACAATTGATTTTTTGTCATACAAAAAAATAATTATCTAATATAAACTAACTTCAATAGGAAATATATTTACAAACTAATTGCTTTATTGATTTGGGAATTGGATTTTAATAAATTAAGACGATTTGGCAGAACAAAATATTAAGTATAAGTTTTTGTGTATTGAGATGATATTGATATGACTGAGTTACAGGAAAAAATAGGGTTTTATGGTGAATCGCCAGAAGTAGAGGAACTCATTTCTACAATACAAATGGTAGCCCCTACAGATCTTTCTGTGTTGATTATTGGTGAGAGTGGAACAGGTAAGGAAGTGGTTGCAAATGCTATACACAGCCTTAGTAAACGTTCGTCAAATAAATTAATTTCAGTAAATTGTGGAGCTATTCCAGAAGGTATTCTTGAATCGGAATTATTTGGACATGAGAAGGGTTCATTTACCGGAGCAATCGGACAGAAAAAAGGATATTTTGAGCTAGCCGATAAAGGCACTATTTTACTGGATGAAATTGGTGAAATGCCTTTAAATACCCAGGTTAAATTGTTGCGTGTTCTTGAATCATCTGAATTTATGCGTGTTGGTGGATCAGAAATTCAGAAAGTGGACGTGAGGATTATTGCTGCTACAAACAGGGACCTTGAATCCGCAGTGCAGAGTAATGAATTCCGACGTGATTTATATTTTCGATTAAAAGCAATTACAATTCATATCCCGCCGTTAAGATCAAGACCGGATGATATTCCCATACTGGTAAATAAATTAACTGAGGATTATGTAGAAAAAAACAACATAAGATTTAAAGGTTTCGCTCCTGAGGCTATCGATCAACTTATTGATTATAATTGGCCTGGAAATGTTAGGGAACTACGGAATTTTGTTGAAACAGCCATTATTCTAAATCGTGGTGAAATTGTACATTCCAGCTATGTACGTTCTGCACTGAACATTGATACTCAAACACGAATATCTACTAATCTACCAGTACCATTAAACAAGACCCCGGAACAGGCTGAACGTGAGCTTATTTATCGTATGCTGGTTGCACTTAAACTTGATATTGATGAGATGAAAAATATTTTAAACACGGCAATTCAGAGTAATTGGCATCACGATGACAGAAACAACTATGACAACAATAATGATGCATCCAGGTATGATGCGGAAGTGCAGACACAAACCATGGAAGCGATGGAAAAGAAATTAATTAAGGATACACTGGATCGATTTGCCGGCAGTCGACGTAAAACGGCTAAGGCATTGCAGATAAGTGAGCGTACATTATATCGAAAAATAAATGAGTATGGATTATAAAATGCTACATAATAGGTGCAATTAAATATCTTGCTGAATATGATTAATAATAGAATAATTTATCCGGTTAGCTTTGTTATAATTGTCCTGTTTTCTACCGGGTGTTATTATTCATTTAAAGGTTCACTTCCTTCGCACCTTAAAACGATTGCTATTCCTTTATTTGATGATAGAAATGCTACATTTCCCGGTGTACGTGAAAATTTAACGGATAAAGTGATCAATGAATTTATAAAAGACAATACTCTTAAAGTAGTTGATGAATCCAAAGCTGATTTACTCCTAACCGGATCCATCACTTCAATTGTCCAGCAAGCTGCAAGTGTAACCGCAGGTGAATCGGTTAGTTCATATAAAATAACCGTAAATGTTAAAGTAAAGTGCGAAGATGTAAAGTTATCTAAGGTTTTGTACGATAAGAACATACAACGTTATGGGATGATGGAATCAGATGCAGATACGCAAGGTATAGAAGATGCAATAGAAGAAGCACTTGTACAAATTACGGAAGATATTTTAAATGATACATTAGGAGCATGGTAGCTCTTAAAATATATATCCCTTAGGGAGGGATTATTATAATGGCTGAAGATCAAAATTTAATATTAAATAGTGGAAACGATTCGATATTATTTGCTCATAAAGCTTTTAAATTTCTAGAAAACCAACTGTACGACGATGCATTAGCGATATGCGAAGAGGGCGTTAAACATTTTCCGTTTTATGCTGAAGGTCATTTTATACTTGGGAAATGCTACCAAACTTTAAAAAAGTATGATGATGCTAAAAACGAATACGAACGTACTTTAGTATTTATGCCCGGACATATTAGAGCATTGAATGCGCTCGCTTTCATATATTATAAAATGGATCTGGCACCAAAGGCTAATGATTTATTGATTCAGGCTTCTTTATACAATCCCTATAATAAAGATCTTATTGGTTACCTGAAAACTGAAAATTTATATGATAGCATCTATACATCAGATACAACCATTCCATCTGCAGATGATACCACAATAAATACCGATAACGTATCTGAAACATCTGAATTGGAAATTGATATTGAAGATGACGTTACAAGAGAATTAATATCGGAAATTAATGATTTGAACACTGAATCAGAGCAGGATGAGCTTGCTGAAGTTTCATCTGAGAAATGGCAGGAAGGATCTGAGCAAATAGCTGCTGATGAATTAGTTTCATACGATGTATCCGAAAATAAGCTCGATGATTCAACTTTGAACTTTGAGGATTCCGAAGTTGCTGATTTTGACCGAGAAGCTGATGACGAAATGAGAGAAGAATTTCCGGATGAGATTGAATCCAATCTGGATATGGGTGAGGGATCTGATGAAAGTATGAATATGATTGAATCTGAACTTAATGATATCACTGAGGATGATATTCAGGATGCAGGTTCAGAAAATTTTAATATTGAAGACTCTGCAATTGACGATAGCTTCCTGGATGATTCCTTTATAAGTGATAACGCTGATAATGAGTTCTATCTTGAATCAGATGAATCTGATGAAAAGAATGCGGATGAAGATGAAGAAATAACCAGAATTGATGAATACGCATCTTCCAAAGATGAAAATACAGAGTTGAGTATTGAACAATATGAAGTGAATAATATAGTTAATAATATTGTTGAAGCAGACAATAAAGAGGACTCCAAAACAGATTTGTCGAAATTTGCAAATACGGAGGATGATTTTTCTTCTCTTATGAATGGTATCTTCGAAGAGCGTGAACCGGAAGAGAACGAAGAAGAACTATCAGAAGATAATTTGGAACAGTTTGATGAAGATGAAACACAGCTTGCTGAGGAAAGACCCATTCTGGATACTTCTATTATTTTTATGGATAGAGAAGACCAGGAATCTGAAGCATCTGAGGAATCATTAGAAGAAGCAGAAACCCAATTGTCAGATTTGGACGATGATATCGATATCCAGGATACCGATATTGATTTAGGTAGCGATGAAGATGAGGATATAATCTTGGATGAAGATGAAGAAGATATTCAACTTGGGTACGTAAGTGAGCAGGAAGGATCATTAGAAGATTTTAATGATGAGGATGATGATATCTCAAAAATGATCGAGGAAATTGAGAAAAAAGGTGATAATTTGATTTCTCAGGATGAGACAGAAAACGATATAACAGAATTATCAGATCAACCAAGAGTCGAATCATTACCGGTTATAGATGATGAAAATGCAAATATTGACGATATTTTAAATAATCCTAAAATGTTGACACCTACCTTTGGGGAAATTTTAATTGCACAAAAGAAATTTGGTGATGCTCAACGCGTATTTAAAGAGCTTCAAAAAAAGCCTTAGTTAATCCGAGTCCTTTATTAAAATCTTCCATAAAAACGAAATTATCAGAAAATAGACTGAAGTTTAAAGAACCAATTCGTTCCAAAATAACAAGACCACAATTTGATACCTGGTTAAAAGTAGAAATACCAAATGATAATGACAGGATAAAACTTGATAGTCTGTTAAGTGAAGGTATCATTGATTATTATGAACCGATCAGAGCATTTAAAATTGCACAAGTAGCTTCCGACAGCCTTATACAAGAGCAATGGTATCTCGATAAAATTAAAGCTGCTGGAGCATGGAATACAACTACCGGCTCTTCAGATGTTATTATCGGTGTGATTGATACCGGAATTGATTATACGCATCCCGATTTACAAGGTAGTCTATGGATAAATGAAAGCGAACGCGAGGGAACCGATGGTGTTGATGACGACCATAATGGATTTATTGATGACTCATTGGGCTGGGATTTTACAGATGCCCCACGTTTCAGTGACGGGGGTGATTATATTGATCCGGATAATGATCCCATGGATGAATATGGTTCCGGTCATGGTACCCAAATTGCCGGTATAATTGCAGCTCAGGCTAACAATGGAATTGGTATAGCCGGGATTGGCCCAGATTTAACGGTTATGAATATAAGAGCTGGCACAGCCGGTGGTTACCTGGAAGAAGATGATGTTGCTAATGCGCTAATCTATGCCATTGATAACGGTGCTAAAATTGTCAACATGAGTTTTGGTGATATTGCTCTTTCCCGTTTTTTGAAAGACATAATTTACTACGCTTATCAACAGGGATTGATTATAATCGCCTCAGCAGGTAACAGCGGAAATGATGAATTACATTATCCATCGGGACTGCCGGAAACCATTTCAGTTGGTGCAAGCGATAAGGATGATAACAAAGCCGGATTTTCAAGTTATGGTTCTACTATTGATTGTGTTGCGCCCGGCAATGAAATAATCAGTACAGCGGTTAATGGAAAGTATAATTCAGTAAGCGGCACATCGTTCAGCGCTCCTATTGTCTCAGCTATAGCAGGATTAATATTAACATTGCATCCGGATATGAATCCGGAACGGATTCGCAATATATTAAAGACTTCATCAGATGATATCCTTTATCATGGCTGGGATCAATATACCGGTTCAGGAAGAGTATCGGCATTAAAAGCTGTTAATGTTCC
>JARRPN010000048.1:0-8251 GCA_037382875.1 Calditrichaceae bacterium
GAATAACTTTTTTAAAATCTTTCTGCGTGTTCTGCCTTTGATCAGAGTATTAATATCTTCCAAAGGTGTATCAGAAGAAATTTGCCGTGCTACGTGATCTGCCAGATCATTAGCTACTTTTGCAGCTATTTTTTCTTGTTCCTCGCTTATCGCTTCTTCCGGTTCTTCAACTTCTTCCTCAACTGGTTCCTCTATTACCAGTTCTTCTTCAGCAGCAGTTTCCTCCACCAATTCTTCTTCAGGCGCAGCAACTTCGATCTCTTCCTCTTCCATTTCTTCTTCCAATTCTTCTTCATCTTCTAGTTCGTATTCTTCATCTTCAAAATCTTCTTCGATGTCTTCTTCTACATCTTCACCGACAACGGATTCATCCAAAGATGTTTCAGGCACTTCAATCTCATCAACGCTGACTTCGGGTTTACTGGTTTCAATATCTTCATGATCTTTAATGCCAATAATTTCAGTCTTATCTTTGACATCCTGTTCACCGCCGGGCATAATACCGTCACGAAGCATAGCTTCCAGTTCATCAAATGTAAGCTCACTTAAACCGGATTCTTTTTTTGCTTTTTTAATCAGTTCCTGATATTCTTTGAGATTTCTGTCTTTAAATGCAGTCTGCAATAACTCAATTGGTAGGGAGTTAACTTCAGTATCCTGCGCTTCACCAAGAAATCCCATAATGGATTTAATTACTTTAAGAGCGGTTTCTGATGGATTTTCTTCAAATGCCTGTTCGTCTATTTGCTTTAGTAGTTCAACGAATTGTCCTTTTTTAATTTCTCTCATGTATTTTGAATTAAAATAATCAGAAATAGCTGTTTTGTAATATTCAAGCCGGAAAAAATATTTTAATGTATCATAGATTTCCATTGTGGAAACAATGTTGGAATCTTTGAACATAAACTGAGATAGTGTCCGATGTGGTTCAAGCAGATAATTCATTTCCAGTTTAACCGCCCGTTCCAAGAGCTGATTAAATTTATTGATATGAAAAGTTGCACTTTGTTTTAAATGATCAAATACCTGATCAATCAACATACGCACCTGAGGATTGTCATAATCAAATCGCTCAGTGGTAGTGAATTTATTTTCTTCCTCACGCAGCCATATTTCCACTTCCTGATCAAAATAATGTTTAATAGCGTCTGGAATATCCAGAGTCATTAAATAAGCCAAAGGTATCGATTTCATGTTTTCGTCGGTAATAACGACTTCTTTGATTCGCTCTATAAATTTATCTACAGTCTGTTCTATCATTGAAAATGCCTCATTTATTAATAAAGTCCTAAAATATAAACTGAATGGTTTGTCTGAGCAAGAAATAATTTGTATTAAATTACAAAGAATTCAAATATATTCAGAAATTTTATCCCTTTTATCGATTACTCATAGTTATTTTTAATTTTCTTAATATTAGCAGGATTAATTATTCTGCCAGGTGAATTAATGTCCTCTCTAATTCTCATAACTGTTAGGCCCAAATAACGCTGTGACTTAAAATTTATCTTCTGCTCGATCCATTCTTGAATAGGTGTATCAAATGTGATCATTTTACTATTGGATGATTCGCGAATGAGTTTGCCATTTCCATCATTCACCACCATGACCATATGGGCAGAGAAAATATTATCCAGCTTTGCGAACAGCAGACTTAGGATATCGCCTACCTTTGTTTGATTAATTATTTTTTCAAAATCATTTAATGGAATATACTCGATTGTCAAAGTACGATCCGGCAAGGTATACGTTGTATCAGAGATGCCTTTATCCGCAAAAAATTGTCGGTGTGAAATAGTGCGTGTAACCTTCTTGGTATAACTTCCGCCAACCTTTGCAGTGACATCTTCCAGCAACCAGCTATTTTGCGGAAGCCAATCAGCCATGGTATAGTGATTGCGGGTCTTCATTCCAATGAGGCCATCTTTGTATCGAATTTGCTGCAAATTATTAAAGAAATTATCCCAGTTATCAGAAATGGATAGTGCCAGAACATGTTCACAAAATGCCATACAGTTGGTCTCATTAAAATTAACCAAAGGCCAGGGCTCATATAGTGCATAAGGCCCGTCACCTACACAATGAATATTATAAGGCATGTCCAGAAAAAAAGCAGAGTAGAAATTCATTTTCCCTGTTACCGTCATAGCGGTTTTTGCCGTTTGCCGGATCAGTTCATCAATCTCTACATGGCTCATTTGATGAAAACGTTTGGCCGGCTGCCCATAGATGAAAGCATCTGGACTCACCGAGAATACAATCACCAAATAAATAAATACTTTAGTTAAAAAAGACATTTGATATCTTTGATATTATGCTTCATATCCAGCAGCTTTAATTTTCTCTTTAACGAGACTCACCTTATCGGGATTATCCGATAAAAATTCTACCTGATTATCATTTAGATTAACATCAACATCCGAAACACCTTCAACCGATTCAACGGCCTTTTTTACGTTGCCCGCACAATGCATACAGGTCATACCCTGCACATCAAGTTGAATTTTATCTATTTTGATTGATTTACCTTTATTCATAAAACGTCCCATAATATAAAGTTTAACATAATACCATATAAACATCATAATCATTAAAATGGATCCGGTTACTTTTAACCAAAATGGAATAGTCTTATGATGGTGATGCATTATACTTTCCATGACTCCAAATGAATCGCTGAAAATATTAATGATATACCCCAAAACCAAACTTACAACCGCAATGGAAGCCAGATATATACTGGTCGATTTTTTACCGACGATTTTGGTTACAGCAGAAAAACTGACTGCATTGGTTGCCGGACCAGTTAGCAAAAATACCAGTGCTGCGCCGGGAGAAATCCCTTTCATTAACAATGATGCGGCAATAGGTGTTGAAGCTGAAGCACAGACATACATGGGTATACCGACTACCATCATTAACAACATAGAAAGAAACGAATTGCTTAAATAGGTTTCAAAAAAACCATCCGGGACCAATACACCAATCAAACCGGCAATGATGAGGCCTAAAACCAGGTAATTTGCAATGGATCCAAATAATTCATATTCGATGTAGTTCGGCAATGTTTTAATTCGATTCAAATACGATGATTCCTGATCTGATGTATTGTTATTCTTTTCAGACCGATCGATATTTTCTTTATCAAATATATTGATCAAAATGCCGGCAAAGAAAGCCGTAATCAGTGAAGCAATAATGCGAAATATCGCAAAAACCCACCCAATGAGAGAATAAGTAATCATAAAACTATCCGCACCGACCTGGGGCGTCGAAATCAGAAATGATACGACCGAGCCTTTGGATGCACGACTGCGCCGCAGGGATGTAGCAACCGGTACGACACCGCAAGAACACAGAGGCAATGGTATGCCAAATAAGGTAGACTTCAGTACCGATCCAAATGAACCTTTGCTCAGATGCTTGCGCACAATCGAATCCGGAAACAGGACATGCAAAGCGGCGGCTACGATAAATCCGAAAACGAGATAGATAGACATCTCATTAAAAAAGTATATAATCTCTTCAAAAAATGAAGTAATATATTCCAAAAACCTGCTCCAAATGTTTAATTCATTAGCACTATTCAGACTGTTTAAATATTCTGCCTACCGGGTAAATATCTTTATATTCATCCCAGTAAGGTGACTTTTCATAAAACCATCTCAGTATATTGGATGGGTGGTTAGCAAATGATGTATCATTTTGCATTTTAGTATCAAATTCATGTTTAAGTTCCGGATTACCGGCCAGCATCATGCGCGCCCGTTCCTCCATCACATAGGATTCCACGTACTCCTTACGTTCAAAGATGGTATTGAAAAATCCCCAATATACATAAGAATCAGGTGCCTGTGGTTCCAGAATATTTGCAACCACTTTTGCTGCACGCTGATTCATGTCTATAACGATGGAGCCTGGTAAAAAAGTCCGACGTAGTTCAACAGGAGTGAGATCAAATTCTACTGTCTGATGGCCTTCATAGGGCGTGGAACTCCATTTTGGATTAGAAAATTTATATGTACTGATTAACAACTCCTTTTCATCTTTTAATATCAGATATTTAATACCATGTGTTTTTATTCGTTCTATGACCTCGGTCCATTCGGCCGGAACGATGTATGCATCAGGTAATTGCACTTTGATAACCGCTTCCATATTATTAAAGAAAGGTATTCGATACGTTTTGGGTCTGTCATCATGATATCGAAACCAGTCACCGCCTGTTAAATCGCTTTTAATAACGTTGTATTCATATCCCAGAAAATCTATATAATCAGGCAGATCGGTTAATTTGTAGGTTAGAGCCAATGATTTAATCCGGAAATTCGGTCGTCCTGTTTGTTTATCCACCAGTGCTATTTTTGATCTTAGATTCTGATACTGTTGATTTAATATTTCTAACGTATGTTTTAATATGGCGTATGTAGCATCAACCCGGGATTTGTAATCTTTGAACATATGAGTCTCGATGAGCAATCCCGGACGATTTTGAATAGCACAATACCCGTTTGAAAATCGCGGTGGAGCAGCCCAGGTAATCATACCGTTTTCAATACGATTTCTTTCTTTGAGCCAAACATATTCAATCAGGGGGAAATTGTCATTAGCCATGGATGTTTTTAAAGAGGGGATAAATGAATTTTTAACCCATGTGACTAATTCCGGATCAAGAATCCCATGACGATCTATATCATAGCTGATGGTATACTGATAATCCGCACCATCCGTAACATGACAATCAGCAAAGAACTCCGGCAACCATTCATTGTACAGTTTTAACCAGGCCTGCATTTCCGGTGCATCCGCTTTCAGGTAATCCCGATTGAGATTGTAGTTTTGGGCTGTAACCCGCCAGCCCATTTCTTCCGGTCCATTTTGATTGGCCCGGTTGTATGCGGAAAAACGTTCATGCCCATCCACATTGAAGATGGGAATAAACAGAATCGTTACATGATCAATCAGATCAAATAAATCTTTATTATTGATAATATCCCGCAATAGCATAAAGCCGGCATCTTTACCGTCGATTTCGCCGGAGTGAATGCCAGCCTGGATCATGAAAACCACATTATCTGTTTTGCGCACATCGGTTGAAGTGAATCGGGCATTTTTATCTACGATCAATAAAGGCAGATCGCGACCCTGTGGACTTACGCCAAAATTGGTGTAGCGAATAAACGGCGAAGCATTGGCCAGTTTTTTGCAATATTCAATGGTTTCAGCATATCGGGGTGTTTTTTTATAACCTGATTTCTCATAGTCTGTTATAAGATTTTGAGCAAATGAACTAGTGATAAAAACGAATAGTATTAAACTACGACACATTTTAAGCTCCAGTTTTGCAAAATTAATCTTTAAAGATTGAGTTCTTGATTTGATATATAAATCATTAATTATTTTTACTCAACATTTCCTTAATCTCATGCAATTCTACGCTGATATCCTCACTTGTTTTACTGTTTTTATATGCCATTATGATAAGCTTGATGGAAACAAGCAAAACACCCGCTTCCAGCAACAGGTCGTGTGTAAATCCTTTTGTGAATAATGCAACAGTAAAAAGAATAAAAGTAATTATAATGACTAACAATGATCCGATATCAAAATGTTTCTTCATTATTACCTCTAAACATGCTTAACTATTTATCCGGATATAAATCCTGCCACCACTGCGGTTGATCTTTCAAATATTTATCAAACCAGGCAACAATAGTTTTTGACCATTCTTTTCGTTTATTGTATTCCATAATATGATGATCCTGACCGGCTACTTCAATGAGTTCTACTTCACGTCCAAGCAATTTTAAAGCCGTAAATAGCTGATAGCTTTCTCCCGGCGGTACATTGGTATCGACTTTACCGTGTAATAGCAATAAGGGTGTCGTAATTTTATCCGCACTAAATAAAGGACTCTGATCGATATAAATATCTTTACGATTCCAGGGAAAACTATTAGCGGTTGCCACGCCACTGTACAAATATCCCCAGTAGCCTTCACCCCAGTAACTAGAAATGGAACTGATTCCGGCATGGGAAATAGCACAGGCAAATATATCTGTTTTTGTCTGTAACAGCATGGTCATAAATCCGCCGAATGAGGCGCCGATACTTCCCACCCGTTTGCGATCTACATAATTATGAGCATCCAGAAATTTATTGACACCCAAAATAATTTCATCGGCAACAATTTTACCCCAGTCATTGACATGTAATGCGGAAAAATCCTGTCCGAATCCGGTTGCACCGCTTGGCTGCATGACATAAACAATATAGCCATTGGCTGCCCAGAAATTCTTTGGATATCGTCCGCCAAAACCACGATCTACCGGGGAAGTGCCGCCATAGTAGTACAGAATACAGGGATACTTTTTGGAAGCATCGAATCCGGGCGGGAAATAGATACGACCTTCTATTTCTATATTATCTTTGTTCTTAAATGTCCAGCGATCAACATTTCCAAATTGTACAGTTTTATATTCTGTCTCCGCAGGATCCAACACTAATTGTGATTTGTTTTTACCAAGGTCTATCGAGTATAATTTTTCCGGTTGATTGGCACTGGAACCGGAGTACAATGCCATTTCAGAATTTGAAGCAATTGAGAGATTATCCAACACTTCAATTTGTAAATCGAGTTTTTTATAGTTTTCATTTTTGGGATTGTATTGATATAGATTTCGATAAGACTTTTCGGTTACAAAGAAATATATCTTTCCGTCTTGTTTATGCCAGACTGCTGAATTTATTTCAGGATTAAAATTTCTGGATATAGCTTCAGTAGATCCGGTTTTGAGATTATAAAGAAATGCCTGCGTATCGTATTCATTGGGTATTTTGTCATCACTGATATTGACGCCCAGCTTTCCGAAAAACGATGGACCGGCAAGTAAAAGCACTGTTTTTCCATCCGGACTGTATTGAGCAGACCCTCCCCAATTACCTGCAAAAAGTGAATCCGCTTTTAATGTTTTCAAATTCAATCGATAGTAATAATTTTTTGAATAGGGCCGCTCGGAAGGATTTGGTGTTGTGATACTGAATATCAGTTCTTTTCCATCAGGCGAAATATCATTCAAGTCAGTGGAATAAAGCCCGCCGGTAAGCCGCTCTTTTTGTCCGGATGTTACATCGACCCGGTACAGATAACTTCGATTACGCCACCAGGGCCAGCGGTCTTCCATGCCCATTAATTTGTTTAGATCTTTCGGGCCGTCAGTATATTCTTCAGTCACAGAATAAATGATAAATGAATTATCCGGCGCCCACTGATAACCTGAAAAACCTTTGACATTTTCCAGAAGTAAACGCACATCGCCGTTATCAAAATCGGCTATCCATAAATTTTTACCGTCATTCCCGGAACTGGTATAGGCATAAAGATTTTCTTTTGGTGCCCACTGAAAATTAGAAATTTCTATACCCCCGCGTAGTTCCCTGATGATTTGTCCGGATTTGGTATCACGAAATTCATACCATGTTTCTGATTTTTCCGTTGGTTTAAGAATACGGCTTAGTTTTATAGCAGCGATCTTTCCATCCGCTGAAATATTAATATCTTTTATAGCAGGACTATCCAGTAACTTTTCCATGGTCATTGTTTCTTCTGGTGATGTTGAGATGGCGAAGTCATTTATCAAAGTGGAATCCTTGGGCTGGATGCTGGTTTCAATGGACCAGTCGCTGGTATTTTCAGGATCATTTATGGTTTTAATCAGGATTAAATGGCTGCCTCGTTCCAGCATGATCTCTTTGGAAATATTCGCAGTTTCTTTGTCTTTTCCATTATTGAGATTCTCTGAACCTAATTTGCTTTCAAGTAAACTTCCATCAAGAAAGACCTCGAAAGGATGTGCAGAAGCTACTTTTAACTCTGATTTTATCCAGCGGTCGGTTTTTACATAAGCAGCAAGATAAAAGATAGATAAACCATTTTTATCTTTTGCTAATATTAATTTGCCATTATTATCAGCGCTAACTTTATTCCATTTTAGGCTGCTATACATTTTCCCCGAAGCCGGTTTCCAATCCGTCACATCATCATTGGAAAATTTAAGCAGGTCTGCCAGTTTAATCGGATTTCCATTAATATTATTTTGATTGTGGAATGCAGGAAAATGCTGTTCAACCGGTCCCAGTTTCAGCCATTCACTAATCTGGATAACCGTTGCCTCATCAGCCTGGAGTGGAACAATCATAAAAATAAGTAAAATGATTAAAGTTGAAAGTATAAATGATCTATGCATTATAT
>JARRPN010000049.1:0-9570 GCA_037382875.1 Calditrichaceae bacterium
ACATCCTGCATTCAATGCGGTCAATGCCATGAAAAATGCACGACGACCAAAGGGATTGCAAATACACAGGAATATTCGTTTCCGGTTTCTGATACCAAAGCGCCTGAAGCCACAGAAACCATTGAAAAAGAACTGGTTGTTTGTGAATGCTGCGGTGAGGTTATCGCCTGCAGCGATCATCTGGACTGGATTAAGGAAAGACTGGGCGCCAAAGCTTATGCCAATCCTAATTTCATCTTAAACACACAAAGAACATTGATGGACCTGGATCCATCCGAACCAAAAGAACGTCTGCGCCGTGAAGATTATATGAAAATGACCTGTGCCAAATGCCGCCAGGTGATTGCAGTGAATGATGAATTTGTATGATTTTGAAAATGCCCTCAAGGATTACCCGATAAATAAAATTGCCTTCATCGGTTTGGGCAATCCATTACGCGGTGATGATGCAGCCGGTCTGATATTTTTAAACCGGCTGCATGCGTTAAACAAATTCAAAGAAGCTTGGTTTATTGAAGCAGGTACCAATCCGGAAAATTACCTACAGCAGATTGTAGATTGTCCGGCCAGCCTGGTTGTATTTATCGATGCTTCTCGAAGAATATCTGCAGTCGGAAAGACAGTTTGATTTCAGATATCTCGTCATCGAACCCGAACAGATGGAAATGGTAGAAGGCTTATCCGAATCGGTCAGTAAAAGTCTGGATACGTTCTTTAAATATTGATGTAATGTATTGTCATTAGTATCCCAATGTTTATAAAAATCGGGAAAAGAATCTTTTTACTTTTAAACAAAAGATTCTTCGGTCACAGGTTCCCTCATAATGACAAAAGTATATTATATCAAATCGAAAGTGTTCATACATCATTCCGAACTTGGTTCGGAATCCTAACAAAAATAAATAGATGCTGAAACAAGTTCAGCATGACGAGACATAATTATTTCGAATTGAGAATTGATTAAATATATGCCCAAAATCATCAATCCTTCGAAACTTAGGTTTGCATTTCATACGGTTCAATCTTTAAGGGAACGGCTGGAATGGTATATCAATATTCGATGGATTGCCCTTTTCGGTCTGCTAGCTTCTGTACCTATTGGGCAGGACATGTTTAACTTCCATCTTGCCTACACCAACATTATTTTAATTGCGGCTTTACTGGCTGTTATTAATATAATATCTACTTTTACACTGCGTTTTATCAATTATCAAAGCCAGTACCAGGAAATGGTATTTGCAGAAATCCAAATCGTGATCGATCTTATTATTATTTCTTACATCATCCATTATGCCGGTGGCATTGATAATCCTTTTTTCTTTCTGTATATCCTCCAGGTTATTTTCTCCGGCATCCTTTTCCCGGGCGCAGGATTGAGATTTTTAAATGCTTTTCTCGCCTGTACGCTATTAACTATCTGGACAGTCCTGGAATATATTGGTGTGGTTGATCAGTACCTGCTAACAGAAGAACCGATTACCCTGCAGATCATGCTGATATCTTTGGCGGCATTCTATGTTACCGTATTCGCTTGCGTTATTATCATTCACAGTTTTATGAAACGGTACCGCAATCTAAAAAATGTCATTGATGATAAAAACCTGCAGCTTGAAAAAGCAATGCGTGAACGAAATAAACTGTTTGGTAAAAAAGATGATTGAAATTACCCATTATCATCTTTCCCGGGAAACGCCTCAACTGGAAACAGTGGATTTCCAGGACTGGCTTTGTAAAACGGTTACGCCGCATCAATCATTTGCAATGAGCAAACATATCACTCTGTCTGTGGCAAAATTGGAACATAATATTCAAATTAACATTGATGCAAGCGCCCTGGAAAAGATTGTGGATAACCTGGTAAGTAATGCCCTGCGTTATACCAATGATGGCGGATCAGTTGAGGTAATTCCATTTGCAGATAATAAGATTTTTGGATTCATTGTGAAAGATACCGGTATTGGTATATCTGAAGAAGAGCAGAAGGAAATATTCAAAGAATTTTACCGTACGGCCAAAGCCAAAGAGATGATAAAACTCGGCACCGGTCTGGGATTAAATCTGGTTAAGGAAATTGTGCGTAAACATAATGGAAAGATTGAAGTGAAAAGTAAAGTGGATCAGGGGAGTGATTTTAAAGTAATTATCCCGTTAAGTTGATATTTTAATATTTTCAAATATATATTTTTCAGCCTCTTTTACATTTAAAGCACTAAATTTTTCATAATTTTTATGCACCTCAATGATTTCTTTGATACAATCTGAGACAAAATCTTTATCATCCCATGTTTTTAATTCCATTGTAACTTTTTCAATGCAGCCTTTCTTATAACTGATCTGGCCAATAATGTGTATAAGCATTTTCCTTGGTTTTTTATCTATTTTTTCATAAAGAAAATCTTTGATCAACGGAAGTATATCTTCTGGATGGGTGCGTCCTCTCAATTCCAAACCGTGTAGTATTTTCATTCTCATTTCAGCATCGCAGTCTTTCAGTTTCGTTTTAGCCCATTTAATTACAGGTTCGGGGTTTTTCTCGCCCATTTGTTTGATTGCTCCGGTCAAGCCATTCTTAACTGAATGATGGGTATCCTTTAGAAATATATCCAGCCTTCTCTCAATTGCATTAAAATCTTTTTTCCCAATTTCGCCAAGAGTATAAACAATTGTCTGCCTGATTTTTTCATCATCAGATTGGGAAAGTGAATCTAATACAGATAACATATGTTTCTTATTCTTATAACCGGTTGTATATAGTCTTCCTAAAATAAGATAACAGTTTTTTCTGATGTACGTATCAGAATTGGAAGCATATTGTCGAATATATTTGTCATCCCCTGAAGATAAATCCTCGGCAATATGTTTTTCCATTTGTTTAAATAATTTCCCCCTTTCTGCAGGGGACAAATCATAATATCTCATTCGGAATTATTCTCTTTGACTGAAAGGTGAAAATTTGAATATGAATGGGTAAAAACATTGCAAGCACCAAAACCCAAATCTCAAGTAACAAACAGTGTTTAATCTTCAAATAACAAGTTTCAAACAAAAACATTCACTTTATATAATCTATCTTTGGAATTTGGACATTAGAATTTGGAATTTATTTATCATTTGGATTTTGGTATTTAAAATTTCAGGATTGCTTATTGTCATTCAATTTAATCGTATAAACGCTGATCCCCTCATCGATACCTTTTAACATCACCGTACGCTTCCCTACCTGTTTAACGTATTTGGCAATTATTTCTTTACATTCCCTGAATTTGAAAACATCTTCGGAAATAACCAGTTCGCCTTCTTTGGCAGTTCCCTGTATCCTGGCTGCCATGTTCACCGTTGAACCGAACACATCCATCCAGTCATTCAAATTAACGGCAATACAGGGGCCTGTGTGTAATCCAAATTTTACGTCCAGCGATAATTCTTCAATTGAATCCATAAAAGGAAAATCCTTCATAGCTTCCAGTGCAGCAGTTAATCCATCCTGGCTGTGGACAAAAGTAGCCATCACAGAGTCACCTATCGTTTTAATAACTACACCGCCAGCCTTTTCAATCGAATCAAAAAGAATATCATAATGGTGTCTGACTGCATTATAGGCACGAACATCGCCATATTTTTGATATATTTCTGTTGAGCTTTTAATATCTGTAAATAAGATAGCCAGCTGTTTTATATTTAATGATTGATCCGCAGCAAGCAGGTCGTGACCAAATAAATCACGAAAAAGAGGTACATTAATGCAGTCTTTACCTGTTACTTTAATGGCTTCCGGATTAAATGATCCCCGCTCTTTTATAATGCCCACCATTTCTTTCTGATATTTATCAGCAATATCATTAGAGTATTTATAATGCTGTGGTGAAGCAGAAAAAGTGACTTCAACTGTTTCATCAAGACTAGTTATAAAATCGATATTACATAACGGGCAATGCCCTTTAGGTTGCAAAGCTGCTATCTTATCATGTCTTGCTGCCATACCCTTACACTGCGGGCAATGATGAATCCAGTGCAGTTCAAAGAGTCCATTTGAACAACCAAGGATAAAGGATTCCAAAGTCTCGCGTGATTCGGTTTCCCAGCGATGTGCCAGGTCATAGGGCTGCAGGGACCAGACTTCATTTTCCGGTAATTCAGAAAATATCTTTCGAAATCCATCAGCAATTTTTGTATTGGGCGCTGATTTTTTGATTAATTCTTCAACAGGTTCAGAAATTTTACGTTTCGATTTTTTAAATAAGGCGCACAAAATTAGTCTCCTTATTTGATGGAAAATTAAAAGGTGGTTTCGTATAAAATGATGCCTAAATATACGATTTACAACTCTTTATCTCAAATTGAAATTTTAGAAAAATATATTATTTAGAATTAATATAGGATATTTGAAATATTAAAAAGTTTCTAATCACAGTTTTGGCTTAGCCAAAATCGGCGAATTTACTGTTCGAGCTGAAAACTATTTCAAATTGCAGATTCCAGAGCGTGTTTAAATTCGCCTGGGCTTTTTGTTACTTTTTGGCCTGTCCGGTGGCCAGACGGGCCAGTCAAAAAGTAAAATAATTATTAAAATTAGTATACGATTAATTTTCCTTTTAACATCATCCCTGTTAAATTTCAAACAATTCCATATAACAGGAGGTCAACTTAAAATGAATCATAGATTATTACCTTTCCTTGTAATATGCTTTTTGATATCTAGTTTACTCATTGCCCAGCAGAATGATTATGATATGAGTAAATATATTAAGAAACTTCATAAACCTGAAAACCTGGAAGAGTTCTCGACTGTTTTTCGTTTTCCACCCGTTAATCAGGATACAACTAACGCCTGCTGGAGTTTTGCAACAACATCTTTTATTGAATCAGAAATGAAACGACTTGGTATGGAACCAGTAAAGCTATCTGTAATGTATCCATTCTTTCACGCCTATGTTGAAAAAGCTAAAGAATTTATAAAAACAGAAGGTGAGTCGCGATTTACACCTGGTGATTTGTTCACTGGCGTCATCGAAATAATAAAAGAATACGGCATCGTTCCGGAAAGCGCTTATCGCGGACAAACCCGAGCAGCAAAAACTTATAATCATATCCAACTTGAAAATGAACTGTATGATTTAATGGCACAGGTTAAAGAAATGAACATATGGGATGAGGAACTGGTTTTACAAAAAGTACGAAAAATACTTTATCAGCATTTGGGTGTACCACCACAATCATTTGAATACAAAGGTAAAATTTATACACCTCGTTTATTTTTAAAGGAAGTAGTTCGGCTGCCCTGGGATGATTATATCATGGTTACTTCATTCACTTATGCCCCCTTCTATGAATTTATTGAATTAAAAGTCCCCGATAACTGGGCACACTATGATACTTATTTCAATGTACCCCTTGACTTGTTTTATGATTCAATAAAAAATGCTATAAAAAATGGATATTCACTAGCCTTCGATAGTGATACCGGCGAACCGGGCCGACTGGGCAGTGAGGATATTGTATTTGTACCTGAATTTGATATCCCGTCCAAATATATTGATCAGAGTGCTCGTGAGTTTCGTTTTAATAATGGGTCAACCACAGATGATCATTTAATGCAAATTGTCGGTTATAAAAGGAAGCGTGGCAATGATTGGTTTTTAGTGAAAGATTCCTGGCGCACAGCCTGGGATGGTGACTATCCGGGATATTATTTTTTCCATGGAGATTATTTAAAATTGAAGGCTCTCGCTTTTTTGGTACATAAAGATGCAGTACCGGAAATTGTGAAGAAAATAAAAAAGTAACATTGAAAAAAATAAACCGTAAGTCAATTCAATGCTAAAATTTCTTGTCCGACAACCTTTAAACAGTTGGCGATCGATTGGCTGGCTGCATAGAATCGAGAGCATCCTATTAGTTGGTTTAATCTACATTGTCACCATAGGTAAAATCCACAGGCAATATTTAGATTGGCTTAACTATGATTGGATTACACAATTCGGTTTAACTAGTCTGATGACAAACATTTTTAGTGTTTCATTCTTTTTAAGCGGTCCTTTTATTTTACTATACATGCTTCCAAGGCAAAGTGGATTGCACCCGTTTTACAGCATACCGTTATCCTCAAAACAATTATTCCAGCTCATAGGATATTATTATTTCAAATATCAACTAATCACAACTATTATCTATCTGGTTTTTTTATCAGCTTTATTTGGTATCAACTGGCTGGCATCTATAGCATCTTTGGCCATGATGTTAGCATTCAGTCTGATAATTTATATTTCTCAATTTAAATTATTCATCCATAGAAAATCGAATTCATACTTTATATCATTATTATTAATGATAAGTATTTTATACATAGTTATATACCTTGTTTTCTTTTGGTATCTAAACATGCCGTGGATAATAGCTTTGTTAATACTTATGGCAACTGGATTAATTCTGTGGAAACAGTGGCCGAAGGAAAATACAATACATCTGGAAATTATCTTCCCAAAAAAATCCAGCTGGCGGGCTAATCATAAAACGAGTCGGATGGATTTCAAAAAAATGCCAAAATTCTTACCAGCAAAATTACAGGCTCTTTTTAATAAAGAATTACTGGGACTCTGGCGCAATCCTTCGTATAGAAGACTCAAATGGATCACTATTATTTCTTATGTCATTTTGATGATACTAATTCTATTATCTCAGATTGAAAATAAAGATTTAATAATGACATTATTAACGGGCCTGATTATCTGGCTTCATTACAGCAATTATTTCAATGAAAAATATGTCCAGCCTGAACCGGATTGGTACTTTTACACAGTCCCTTTCCGGTTTCATCATTTATGGCTGAGTAAGTTCCTGGTTGAATTTATGTTCATAATTATCATTCTTGCCAGTTTCTGGATTATGTTAACCATTGCAGGATTTAATCTGAATGAACAAATATACATAATACTGTTGATGCTGTCATTTTCGATCGTAGTCTTGTCGATCATGTTAAATTTCCAGATTATGTTTTATGATGATCCACGCCTGGCCGGATATGCCTATCATTTTACTATCATATTTTTGTTGATTATGACGGTCAATTATCGCCTGGTAGGTCCATTGATCAGTATCATTCTATTGAGTTTTTACTTTTATAAAAGTTACCGTTATTTTAAATCCTGAGGTCTAAATGCTGTCAATTAAAAATCTAAGTGTTCAATATGAAGAAAAACTGGCTGTCGATGATGTATCAATGGAAATTCCACAAAACAAAATCAGCGGACTTATAGGACCAAATGGCGCCGGTAAAAGCTCACTTATTAAAACATGTGTTGGCATGATTGGCGAATACAGCGGGGAAGTTCTCTATGGTGATAAACCTTTGCATAAGAATCGTCACTGGATTAAAGAACACTGCAGCTATGCACCTGAAGATACTGTTTTGCTGCCTTATCTTAGAGGTCGGGAGTATCTGGAATTGATTGGAACTTTGCGTAAAATCCCGGATCTGGAAAACGAAATCAAATCTCTTTTTATGATGCTTAATTTGCAGGATAAGAAAGACGAATTGATAATTAATTATTCACATGGTATGCGACAGAAAATTTCAATTGCATCTACAATCATAGGAAATCCAGATTACCTGATTTTTGATGAAGCACTCAATGGACTAGACCCGGTCGCCTTATATAACTTAAAAAATTACTTAAATAAATTAGCCGCCTCCGGTAAAACAATCATTTTATCATCGCATATTATGGCACTCATACAGGATTGGTGTGATCCCATAATCATAATGGACCAGGGAAAAATACTGAAAATAGTTTCAATAGAAGAAATCACAAAGATAGAATCCGAAAAAAATATTACTTTTGAGCAAATTTTTATTGATTTGGTAAAATAAACCTCAAATTCCTCTTGACAATCGTATTTCTATTTTTTATAATTGGTGTACTTTGGTACATTTATCAGGAGTGCGTTCAATGAAAAAAATCACCGAGCGGCAGAAACAAATCCTCGAATCTATTGCAAAATATATTGAAGAAAAAAGCTATCCACCATCCTACCAGGAGCTGGCCGATCATCTTGGTATAAAATCAAAATTTGCTATTTTAAAGCATATAGACGCTCTGGTTAAAAAGGGTTACCTGGAAAAGGATTCTTCAGCACGTGGTCTCCGTATTATTGATCCGGAATTTGCACCGAATAAAAGCCATGAAACGGATGTCCCGCTTATCGGGCGAGTTGCCGCCGGATTTCCCATTTTAGCCCAGGAGAATATTGAACGCTATGTTTCCATTCCTCGCGCTCTAATTAAATCCGAAGGACGCTATTTTGCGCTGAAAGTTCGCGGTGACAGCATGATCAACGCAGGTATTTATGATGATGATCTCGTCGTAGTTAATTCTACCAATACTGCCCGGAATAAAGATATTGTTGTTGCTCTACTCCAAGACGAAGTCACGGTAAAACGATTGATGGTAGAATCGAAGAAAACATTTCTGAAAGCAGAAAACCCGCAGTATGATGACATTCATCCCGAAGGCGACTGGTCTATTCAGGGTAAAGTAGTAGGTTTGGTCCGCGAAATACACTAATCTAAAATAGAGTTTTTTATAAAGGGGCCGTTTTGAGTAGAGCTGTATTCCAGACCGTCCCTTTCGTTATTTTAATGTCGAAATATGGAATCTACGGTAAAAAATAAATATATGACAATATCATCTGATAATAACGACAGCCATGAATTTTATAATATTCCGTTGATGGGTCAGGTTCGTGTTGAAACCGATTTTAACACCCGCGGTGATTACAGCATTGGTGAACTGGTCAATAATATCCGTAACAGCGATGCACAAACCATTTCTCTTAAAGCCATGGATGATGGTCTCTCAGCAGCAGGTATTTTGTATGGTGATTTTTTAACCGTTACTCTGGATGCGACTCTACATAATAATGATATTGCTGCTGTACGGTTAGGACCGCGTATCTATATCCGTAAAATTTTCTTCGAACGGAATCTGATCCGCTTAGATACAGCCGGAACAAAATCTTCTCCTTTGATTGTTGAAAACGGTACACCTGGATTTGAGATTATTGGTAAGGTAACTTCTGTTATCCGGGAATTGTAATCTTCGTATATTTCTTTTTCTCACTAAGCCGATAAGAACACGAAGAGTAAAAATTTTTAAGATACTTTAATTAATATCTTTTTTAGATTTTCTATTTTGGTATCTATTTTATCCTTGCTTTTTTATATTGCTTCTCTTATCTTTAGGTGTACGTTTGTATATGCTTAACAATATTAACGAGTATTAAGAATTATGACGTTCGAGGATATTTTCGAACCCATTGAAGTCATTACTTACTTTAAGGATGGCAAATTACGACCGCTGCGCTTCAGGTGGAACGGGCGAGTTTATAAAATCCAGCAGTTAAACGGTCACTGGATAAGCCATCGCGGTTATAACAAACAGCACCATTATTCTATTATTTCGGACAGTTCCGATTATTTTGAACTGCAGTTCGACAGCTCCGATTTTGATTGGCAGATAGCGAGGGTTTGTCTTGGAGGATAGACTGGGCATTCATCAAATGCTGTGTTGAGCG
>JARRPN010000049.1:9577-21522 GCA_037382875.1 Calditrichaceae bacterium
GATCGTCAAGTATTGTCATGCATAGTCATATTATGGGAGAAGGATTATGAAATTAGAAGATTTACAGGTTTATCAGATTGCAATGGATATTGCCGAGCAAATCTGGAATATCATACAACCATGGGATTATTTTGCAAAGGATACCATTGGCAAACAGCTTGTTCGGTCATCAGATTCTATCGCTGCAAATTTAAGTGAAGGATTCGGCAGGTTCTTCTTTAAAGAAAATAAACAATTTTGTTACTACAGCCGAGGCTCGCTTCAGGAAACTAAAACATGGATTACAAAAGCTAAAAATCGTCATTTAATAAATGCTGAAAGTTTCGATAATTTAACAGCACAAATGGATACTTTTTCAGTTAAATTGAATAATTATATAAAATCTATTGGCGAAAAAACAAATCACCCCAATGACAACAAATGACCATTCATGACGCGAAGCATTTGATAATGAATGACTTAATGGCCACTGACTATTGACCAATGGCAAATTATGTCTCGTATAATAATGCACATAGACGCTGATGCATTTTTTGCTTCGGTGGAACAGGGTTTTAATCCCCTTTTACGCGGTCAGCCGGTTATCGTCGGCGGCAAGGCCGAACAACGCGGCGTTGTTCACACAGCCAGCTACGAAGCCCGCGCCCGAGGTATCCGCACCGGTATGCCTTTGTTTAAAGCCAAAGCCCGTTGCCCTCAGGCAGTTTTCTTGAAGGGAAATTACGAACACTACCGGGCAGTATCCGATGTTTTTCAGGAAGTTTATCTCAAATACACCCCAAAGGTTGAATTCACCTCTCTTGATGATGCCTATCTTGATTTAAGCGGAGCCATGCATTTGTATCCTTCCGTGGAACACGTGGCCAAATTCATCACCGATGAGGTCTATCGGCGGGTGGGTGTGGGACTTTCGGTTGGCGTTGGTACCAGTAAACTGATTGCCCGAATTGCCTCCGATCTCAAGAAACCACGGGGGATTGTATGTATCCAACCGGAGAAGGAAAGAGAATTTTTAGCACAACTACCCGTGGACTGTCTGCCCGGCATCGGCCGCATTGCCAAAGATAAATTAACCGACCTGCATATTTTTAAAGTGGGCGAACTGGCCCACTTAAATAAACTGATCATGGAACAATTATTTGGGAAAAACGGCATAAAATTATGGGAACTGGCTAACGGTCGGGATAGCCGTGAAGTTACACGTAAAATTATTCCCCGCCAGCTCAGCCGGGAAACCAGCTTTGAGGAAGACACTTCGGATATGAGTATCATAAAAGGCACACTGCAGTATCTCACAGAACGGATTGCCAAAAAACTGCGCGAAGAAGGACTGGTCTGCCATACGCTTTCCGTTAAATTGGCTTATTCCGATTTCAAACGTCATGCACGCAGCAAAAGCATGACTCATGCGTCCAATGACGGCACGGAAATATTTGGCTATGTTGATCAGATTTTCGAAGAGATTCATTTGCGTCGCATCCGTATCCGGCATGTCGGGGTATCGGCAGGTAACATCGAACCACAGCATTATCAGCAATTCCTGTTCAATGAGCAAACCCGCCAGGAGATGCTCAACAGCGCTATCGATGAGATTCGTGAACGTTTTGGATTCATGGCAGTTATGCCGGCTGACACACTGGAACTGCAGCGTAAATATCGCATGGATAGCCACGGATATATTCTGCATAATCCTGCTTTGACACGATAATTTTCACCATCACAATAATTTAATATCTAAAAACAAACACTGTTATTGCTTGATAAAAATCTTTTGTGTAACTTTTTTCATAAATATGAGTAAATATCAATTGTTTTTTTAAGAGATTTTAGATAGAATATATTTTAAATTGTATGTTAGATATCGTAACCGAAGTTCTGGATATGGTTGATATGGACGCGGTCACAGCTTCGTCAGGCGTTGAAGCTATAAAGAAAGTTTCAGAAATTCAAAATCAAATTGATATTATGATTATTGATATGTATATGCCGGATATGACCGGTGAAGAAACCTATGAAAAACTAAAAGAATTTTACCCCAATTGTCCCGTATTATTTATTTCAGGTTTAGACAGATTTGAAGATTATAAGTCACCTGATCCAAATGTACAATTCCTAAAGAAACCATTTGCGGTAAAAGATCTTCAGGATGCAATAAATAAATTAATCAATTATAAATAACCTGCCAGATAAGAAATCTGTTATCCAAATTCGGCCCCTGTTATCTGTTCCAATCTGATTTAATTCATAAATACCATCTCCGAACTGCCCGCTTAAATAGAAAGAATTATTATTGGTACCAAGATCAATTTCACCATAGGGATACTTAAAATTGAGTATTGATGTAAATTTTTCTGTATCAGGATTAAATTCAAAAATATACAATTCTTGTGAATTATGCACCGTCATAATTAGTTTTTCGCCATAAGCAAATAAATTATCCGGATTGCCATCAACCGGAATTTTCCACGATTTTTTATTTTCCCCTAACTTTTGAAGAGTGCCTGACTCATGGTTAATTACAAATAGCGTACTATCCACCCCAGCCAGTTTAAACGGCTCTTTGTCTGTTTCTATTGTTTCAACATCAAAGCTGTTTTTGTCAATCCGGCTCAGGCCATTGGAATCAAAATTGGAAACATAAATATTTTTATCATCAAAGTATAAATCCACAGGATTCAATCCCACTTCTATTTCTTTGATCATTTTTTTACTCAATGGGTCGATGATTTGCAGTTTACCATTTTCATTATCGCTCTCACCCACTTTTACCAAGTAAAGACGATTCATCTCTTTATCATATTTCAATATTCTTTGAATGGTCTCGCGCTGTATCTTAGCATTAAGGGTAATATTTTTACGGGCATCGAATTCACGGATCTCGTCTCCCATGATCACCAAAAACTGATCTTCATTACCCCAGCTGTTCTGCAAGGCATAGAGTACACCCGCTGTGTCCACTACAATCTTCTGGGCCATGCGCGGGATACGCCGATCCATGATATGCAGCGTTTCGCTGTCAATATGCAGGATACCATCCTTTGCACCCCAGATATAGACATTCGGCCAATATGACTGATGTGGACCATAGGAAAGATAAATATTTCCATCTTTTGTTAACGCTGCCTGTATCGGGTAATTAAATGGTATAGAATGCATCGTGTAACTACCATCGCTATGAACTGAGGCAAAATGATCTTCTGCATTAAACACCAGAAATTCATCCTTTCCGGGTATCTGAATTAACTCCTTTGGTGCCCAGCCGGTATAAATCTTTTCAACTTCTTCATTCAACGGATTTATTACTGTTATCGCCGATCCAAAGGTGCCATTTACTGCTGTTGCGCCAGTTGGTAAATACAGTCGTGCGCTGCGAGGATTATAACTCATATTGAACATATGCGGGATGATCCCCAGATTGGCAATTCGATGAACAAATTTACGGGTTTTTAAATCAATGACTTCAATTTCTCCATACGCCCAACAGGCTACATAAAGGATATCATTTCGAATATCAATGGCTGTAGCATCATTACCATAGAGAGGCAATTTAATCTCAGAAAGTTCGCCATTCTTTTTAAAATCAACAACATGAACGGATGCAAAATTATCATAGGGAATATAGATTTCATCTCTTTTATAATTATAGGTAATCCCGACACCTTCAGTATATCCGGGCAATTCTACAATTACATCATTGCCATCTACTACATCAATCTTGGCTGCCTGACGCACTTGCCGTTTATTATTCTCCACAACTAGGTATAAGTTATGTGTTTTTTGATTGTATCCTGCATAATGCCAGCGTACACCATTTTCCAAATCAAGTTTTCTCTCGGAAATTCGTTTACCATTCTTGGCATCAAATATGCTGAGCGTCGAAGTAAATCCGTCTACGGCTATTATTTTCTTAAGAGTATTATCAAATACAATTTTCCGAATCGACGGCGGCGGAGTCTGATTCAGATTCATCAGGCTTTCTTCATGCTTGAGCCAGGATAAATATGACACCCTACCGTTATTAAATTTGAGATGCGAAATTCTATTAGATTCGCGTCCTACCAGATAGGCATCACCAGTATTTTCATCTACAGCAACCATTTCATATTGTTTATCTAAAGGAAATGTTTTTGAGATTTCTTGTTTGGGGAAAGTCACATGAATACAATGATTTCCGATGGCATAAATTATTCCAGAGCGATTATCTATTATCATGGATTCATCTTTCAGATGCTGGATTCCCCGACTTTCGATGGGGATATTAGTTACCTCGTTATCACGGCAATTTATTACAGATACCATGGATGAATTCGTATGCAATACCGCCAGACGATTTCTCAGGGAATCCACCTTAGTGATGATGGGTCCAACGGCATTATATTTTAATCCGTATTCTTTTAGAAAGTTAATCTCTTTAACCGTGTATTGAGCAAAGAGTAATTTACATAAAAACATTATGGCGAAAATTATTATTGTATTTTTCATATTTAGTACCTGTTATTAAATTTGAATTAATTCTTTGAGTCCCTGCTCTATTCCTCTAATAACTCCCCTTTTGCGCTCATTAGGATATCCAAGGCAATGAGCGACATAACGCACCCCATCAATTTCACGATCACGATTTATATGCTGATGGCCATATACGTGCAGACTTGAACCAACCTGCCGTATTTGTTTTTCAATTAATATCGATCCGGCTACCCGACTGAAATTAAATTCCGGGCTACGGTCGTATTTTTTAATCCGCCCGGGATCCAGGATTGGTGGATATTCTGCAAACATCATCTCTTTTCTTGGAATAAAATGACTCATAGTAATTACTATATCTAAATAATTTTCTATAAGTATTTCATTATTCAATTTAAAAAAATACTGACTTGCTGAACTAGGAAAATTATGATTCGGCCATTTTACAAACAGATTATCACTCCACATGCGATTGCTTTCATCTTCACCGGGTTTCGGCCAGTATAAACTGTCATCACCATCATCCGGACCTGTGTACCAGGAGAATAAAGGTACTATCGAGATGTTGTTTATCTTTTCCGGATGAATCGAAATATCATTTTTCTGACAGAATCCAATTATGACTTCAAATTTTTTCAGCGAATCCTGGTAAGGTTCACCACGAATCCATAAATCATGATTACCGGGGACAAAGAAGAGTCGATTGAATTTGGCCCTTAGTTGCAAAAGTGTATTCTGCAACTGTTTCAGATTATGGCAAACATCTCCAGCCAGTAAAAGTATGTCATTTTTATATTCAAATTCGGAGATACCATCAATCCATTTATTATTTTCCAGAAAATCAACGTGTATGTCAGAAATAGCAAATATGCGCATTTAACCTGAATATTATTTCGATAGTTTAAGGATTATGTTCTTTATTTCAATAATTGCTTTATCAATATCTTCTTCCTTAGTAAACCGCCCAACAGAAAAGCGGATCGTTCCCATCGCATATTCCATAGGCACTTTCATGGCTTCCAGCACCGAAGATATTTTCACTGAGTGACTGTGACAGGCGGCCCCTGCAGATACCGCAACTTTATCTCCAAGTTCTTCAAGGATAGCATTAGCCTCGATGCCCTTAAAGCAAATACTGGATGTGTTGGGCAATCTACGTTCTTTATGACCATTAATCCGAGCGGAAGGAAATATTTCAATTAGTCTATTTTCCAGCCTATCTCTCAATCTTTTTAAATGAGCAGTCGATTTTTTCATATTACCATTTATCAATTCAAATGCTTTACCCAATCCCACAATACCCAGAATATTTTCTGTACCGGATCTGTAATTACTCTCCTGGCTAGCACCATGTATAAGTTTTTCCAGTTTAACACCAGATTTAATATACAAAGCACCAATACCTTTTGGTGCATATAATTTATGCCCGGCAACAGAAAGCAAATCCACATCAAGGTCATTCACAAATACTGGAATTTTTCCAATAGATTGGGCACAGTCTGAATGCATTAAAATATTATTCTGTCTGGCAATTTTGGAAATTTCACGGATCGGCTGGATGCTGCCCACCTCATTATTTACATGCATAATGCTGATGAGTATCGTCTGGTTTGTAATCGCATTGATAACTGACTGAGGATTTATAATTCCAAATTCATCCACCGCCAGATATGTTATCTTAAATCCATTGGACTCCAGATAGTGACATACTTCAATCACGGCAGGATGCTCAATTTGTGAAGTGATAATATGATTACCTTTACCGCTATTAGCAAAGGCTACGCCTTTAATTGCCCAATTATTGGACTCACTTCCACCACTCGTGAATAAAATTTCTTCAGCTGAGCAATGCAGGACTTCAGCAATTTGTATACGGGCATTTTCAATTGCCTTTTTGGTTGTCCGGCCCAAAATATGACTGCTGGAAGGATTACCAAAATGTTCAGTTAGAAATGGTAGCATGGCTTCAGCAACCTTTTGATCAACCGGTGTGGTCGCATTATAATCGAGATAAATAGGTTTCAAGTTAAAATCCTTTGAAATCAAAATGTATAAATCAAATTAATAAAAATATAATATGAAATAAAAATTAAAAGAAATAAAAAAAGCCTATGAATATTCACAGGCTTCCAGTCAGATTTAATTGGGTATGGATTTTATGGGATGTCTAAAATCTGACGAATTTTATTGCCAAGGCCGACTATTGAAAAAGGTTTTTGTAAAAAATTGATACCATCAATCAATTCACCTTTTTCCACGATTTCTTTATCAGTATATCCTGAAATAAAAAGTACCTTTATGGAGGGATCAAATTTTTCGATATTTTTTACGAGTTTTTGCCCACCCATTTTAGGCATAACCGAATCGGTTATAACCATATCAATTTTTATTTCACCATTTTTAATTTCTTTAAGAGCTTGTATTCCATTGGATGCACAACTGACATCATAACCCATGCTTTTTAATGCGACTGATGTAAAATTACGTACATGTTCATCATCCTCAACAAGTAGAATCTTCTCTGTTCCCTTTACTGTCGGTTGATTCATTTCACTTATCGCTTCATCTCGATCAATCCCCTGATGAAGCGGCCAATAAATTTTAAATAAAGTGCCAAGTCCGGGTTCACTGTAAACATAAATTGCACCTTGGTTTTGTTTTACAATGCCATATACGGTTGATAGACCTAGGCCGGTACCACGGCCCTCATGTTTTGTGGTGTAAAAAGGTTCAAAAATTTTATCGATATCTTCTTTATTCAATCCAATACCTGTATCACTTACTGATAAACAAACATGTTTACCCATTTTGCTGCCTGGGTGGGTAAAATTATATTGTTCATTTAAATCAACAATGGTTGTTGAAATTGTGATTCGATTTTGGCCTTGTGATTCATTTTTATCGTAAATCGCATCACGGGCATTTATCACCAGATTAATAAGTATTTGTTCAATCTGGCCCGGATCGGCTTTCACAGTATAATCTTCATCAGTCAATTGGGTTAATAATTCTATGTTTTCACCAATGAGTCGTCTTAATATTTTATCAGTATCTATTATAGTCTGGTTGATCGTAATAATTTTTGGTACAATTACCTGTTTTCTACTAAATGCAAGCAATTGACGCGTTAAATCCTGAGCTTTTCCTCCACTACTAAGAATATCCTTAACATATACCGATAATGGGCTTGTAGTATCTATTTTCGCCATTAATAACTCAGCATAACCATTGATTACCGTTAAATAATTATTGAAATCGTGAGCAATCCCTCCCGCTAATTGTCCAATAGCTTCCATCTTCTGGGCCTGGCTGAGCTGCTGTTCTAAGGATTTTTCCGTTGTAACATTACGCTGAACCGCCGCATAGTTGATAACATTTCCATTGTTGTCTTTTACAGGGAAAAATACTGATTCTTCATGAATATAATCACCATGTTTCGTACAGTTAGTTAGACGACCCTTCCAAACCTCACCTGATCTTATTGTATCCCATAATTCTTTATAAATGGTATCATCTTCCTGCCGGCTGTAAATAATATTAATTTTTTCACCAATAACCTCATCCTCATCAAAGCCAAAAGTTTTTTCAAATGCCTGATTTACATATTCAATTCTTCCTTCAAGATCAGTAATTATTATAGAATCATTAACCTGTTCAACAATAAGTGCCAATCGATGTACTTTCCGTTCCGTATTTATCTGTTCAGTTATTTCGCTGGCAACGCCCTGAGTACCTAGAAAATTGTCCTTTTTTATATCATTGTCTTTATAAATTCCTTCAGATTCAAGGATGAATGTTTTGGACTCAAATATAGAGCTGTCGCTGTTTTCAAACGAATTTAGCCTTTGATCTTTTGTAAGAAATCGGACCTGTGCACCTTTTGTACGTCGTTCACCAGTGCGCCTTTCCTTCAACATATATTTTGCTTTTTCGCGATCATCCGGATATACAATTTCGAGAATATCTTTATGAATTAATTCGTCAACTTCATATCCATATGATTTTATTGCATTATTAATAAATGCAATTTTGCCACTTTCATCTAATCTATAAACTACATTGGGTACGGTTTGAAGTATGGATTTATATAGAAAATCAGGAACTTGAAGATCTTGTTTTAAGCGCAACTCTCTTTTTAGGCTTCTAACAAGAGACTTTTGCCGAGCTAATTCCTCTTTAAGTTTAGAAACTTCTGATCTAGATTTTTGATTCGTTTTCACAACTAAATCCATTTATTATAAAACTTATAAATCAATTCATTAACTAATATAACCGACTTTATCTAAAGAATAATTTTGATGAATTCTAAGTTTAATTCTAACACTTCCCTATTAAGCAAATTGCACTGCCTGACTTTTGAATATTTCATTTATTTGATTGGTTAAACTGCCCATAAAAAAGGGCTTTGAATAAAATCTATCTTTGCACATCAACTTTGCATGTTCCCCTAGTTCCGAATCCGGAAAAGCAGTGATTATGATATATGGGATTTCTTCTTTCTCTTTTTTGATTTTTTCCAGAAGATCAATCCCGTTTCCGCTTTCCAGAAAAAGATCAGTGATAACCAGATCTGCTCCAGACATATGATACAAATCCATCGCTTCTTGATAACTGGACGCATTGATCACCTCATATCCAGCATCTTCCAGTTCAAAACAAATAGCTTGACGCACAGAACGTTCGTCATCGACGATCAAAATTTTTGGTGCTTTCATCCTTATCCCTCCGTTTTACTACATATGACATCGGCAAATTCAGTGCCATAAAACGAATAACTAGAAAATTAGTAATTCAAAAAAGAAATAATAATATTTTATTATGTGTAAATACTTAAAAATTAAATGGTTACGTAAATGTTTATTTAATTCGTTTTTTCGTGATGTTTATATGAATGTTATTAATTGCAGAATTGATGTGAATGATCGATCACACGGTGTGAATGATTATTCATTGTTCATTCAACCCCAGAAGGTTCTTCAACATCCATATTCTCATATTCAGAACGTAGTGCTAAATTTTGTGGTTCAATAATATGGCCATCGCAAAATATAAAGGCATTTTCAACAATATTTCTCAACTCTCGTACATTGCCGGGAAATTTATAAGATTCTAATAATTGGAGTGCTTTATCAGAAAATTTAATTTGTTTTTTTCGTTCCCGGTTAAATCGATCAAGAAAAAAATTTGCTAATATTGTAATATCCTCAGTACGGGATCGTAATGGTGGGATTTCAATTTGAACAACATTTAAGCGAAAATATAAATCTTCACGAAATGCACCTTTTTGTACTAAATCATATAGATTTTTATTCGATGCAGCCAGAATCATTATATCTACTTCAATTGGATGTCTGCCGCCTATCCTGTAAAAACTGCGCTCTTCCAATACCCTTAATAGGCGAACCTGTAATGAAAGAGGTAATTCACCTATTTCATCTAAAAAGACTATGCCTCCTTTTGCATTCTCAAATTTCCCCTGCTTTGTGGAATATGCATTTGTGAATGATCCTTTTTCATGTCCAAAAAGTTCACTTTCAATTAAATTTTCAGGTATTGCTGCACAGTTTATTGCAACAAAAGGTGCGTTTTTTCTTTTGCTTAAAATATGAATGGTTCTGGCAACAAGTTCCTTACCAGTACCGCTCTCTCCCTGAATAAGACAGGTCGCGGTAGCATCTTCAGCTATGCGTTTGACTCGCTTTAATAATTCTACTATTTGAAAGGAATTTCCAATGATTTTATAATCACTATAATGTTGCTGTATGGTTTCCTGTAGTATTTTATTTGCATTGGATAACTGATCAATTTGTTTTTTCTTTTTTAAAATTCCATCTATTCTGAATGTCAGTTCATCAATACCAAATCCTTTTGATATAAAATCATCAGCACCTGCCTGCATTGCCTTTACTGCATTCTCAATAGATTCAAAGGCGGTCATAGCCAGGACTGACGGGCCATACCACTGTTCTTTGGCTGCCCGCATTACTGCTAATCCATCTTTTACATCCGGCATCATTAAATCAGAGACAACTAGGTCAATCTCATTGGTTTTCAGAACTTGAATCGCATCTTCCTTATTGGTAGCCGATTGTACATCATATTCCGGATTATCCTGCAGGTTAAATTCTATACCTTTAAGCATAGATTCTTCATCATCTACAATCAGAATGTGATACATTAAATTATTCCTTAATTTTTAACTATAAGAGTATTCTAAAGGGTCATGGGTAACTTGATAGTAAACGTTGTGCCAACTCCTATTTCACTATCTACCTCAATACTACCCTGATGCGCAATGATTCCTTTTTTAACCATAGCAAGTCCTAATCCATGTCCGGTATTTTTCATTGAGAAAAATGGTCTGAATATTGAACTGATTCTTTCAGGCTCAATTCCTGTGCCAGTATCTGATATTTTTATTTCAACACAGTCACCATTTCTAGTTTCAATACAAATAGTACCGTGGTTTTTAATAGCTTCTTTTGCATTGGTAAGAAGATTTTTAAATATCATTTCCATAAATTGAAAGTCCCCATTTATTTCTATTAAGTTATCGTCATAATCCTTTTTAATGTGAATGGAATCAAAATTTATATTTTCTATAATCTGGTCAATAAATTTATGAAGATTTATTTTTTCAAGTTTTAATTTTGATGGACGTGATATATCCAATGTACGTTTGGTAAATTCTTCTAATTTTTGTGATGCTAGTAATATTTCATAGGCATACTTTTTCATAGGATTATCATCTGGAAGTTTTCGATATAGGCCATCAGCCAATAAATGAATGCCACTCAACGGATTTTTAAGATCATGAATAATATATGCGCCAAATTCGCCAATCATTATTAAGTTTTCATTAGCGATCTTCTCTTCAATTAAGGTTTTTAATTTGTTTGATAATAAATTTAAAGTCTCAACCAGATGCCCTATTTCATCTGTACGTTTAATATCTAATGATGCATCCAGATTACCTTGCCCATACTCATCTGCCAAATCAACTACCTTTTTGATGGGTTTAACAATTGACTTAGACAATTGATAGGATACAACCAGACTAATTAATATCGCAATAGTTCCAATAGCAATAACCGTTTCAAGCAATCCGGCATAGGTATCATCGATAGAATATGTTATTCTTGCTGCTCCAATTTTTTTATCCAAATGAAAGATTGGAACCGCTGTATCCCAGACTTCCTTATTATTTTCTGATTTTAACTTGCGTAAAACAAGCTTTTGCGTTTTGTAGATGTTGGGGGATAATGGATCTTTAAAATGTTCTCCACGCATTTCCACAAAATTTGAAGCTAATACAACACCATTTGTATCAAGAATGACTATTGATAGGACATCTTCAGCATCACTCATGCTGTCAATTAATATCTGTAATGTGATATAGTCATCAAGTAATACTGAATTCAAACTGATATAGGCTAAGGAACGGGTCAATCTCAGTGCTTTATCTTCAGCTTGTTTTTCCA
>JARRPN010000050.1:0-13552 GCA_037382875.1 Calditrichaceae bacterium
ACTAAATGATTTTCTTGACTTAGATCGAATACTTATAAAATCTTTGATAAGATTATATAACTCAGCTCCGATGATAGAACATATTTAGTTTCTCAACCAGTTTAAATATAAATCAATCATGGAAGAAAAAGTGAAGCAATTTAATTGTCTATTCTTTTTAGTCTATATATTACTTTTATTTATCAACTTCTCTTACAGCCAACAGCAATCAGATAGTTTATTAATTCAATGGGCTGAATTTATTGAGGATGAAAGTAACCTGGCCGAACTGCTGGAAGAACTCTCTGAAAATCCGGTTAATATCAATACTGACAATCGCGATGAATTATTACGCATTCCATTAATATCAACAAACCTGGCAGATAGTATCTTAGTTACAAAAACTCAAATTGGTAATTATACAAGTAAACGTCAAATACGTTCTATCATCGGAGCTGAGTTATATAATCTTATCAAAGATTTTATAAGTATTCGATCTAAGTCAAGAAAATCATTTAGTTTTATTCATAAGTCTTATTATGGTATAGAACCTGTACAACAAATTGAAAATAACAAATATGAAGGCGATGCCTTATATGACTACAATAAAATTCAGTATACATCATCAAAGAATATGAGATTTGGTCTAGTTACACAGAAAGATATCGGTGAATCGAATTATCTGGATTATAGCAGTGGATATGCAGAGTATAATTCAAAACGAATAAAAAGCATCGCAGGATCCTATTACCTGCACTTTGGTGACGGATTACTGTTTTCTAACGCTTACGGTCAGCGAAAAAGTTCTCTGGCAACACTGCCTTTCAGAGTGGGTAACGAGGGTGGATTTGCTACATTGAGTTCATCAGAAAACACAAGCATGTTCGGGCTGTTCTTTCAATTTAAGCAGATGTATGCTTCTAATATCTATCTGTTTTATAGCAAAGTTGACCGGGATGCACAATTTAATCAAAATAAAGATTATGTTACCGGAATTGATTACGATGGATATCATCGTAGTAATTCCGAGATTGAAAAGAAAAATGTTATCAATGAATCAATCTTTGGAATCACATTGTCTCGTTCTTTTTACAATATTTTAAATTTTGGAGCAAGTTATTCTCAGGTAAAATATGATCCTGAATTGGTCGTCAATGTTAAAAGTATTGGTGAAAATAATTTTCGGCGACAACGATTTAAATTTTCAGGCAATCAAATTAATCAGTACAGTTCATTCTATTCTCTGAATCTTGACCCTATCCAGTTAAAAGGCGAATTCGCCGGATCACAACAGGGAGGCTCGGCGTTTACACAATCGATATTTATAAATAGTGATAAGATTGATTTTGGCACTAAATATTGGTATGTAAGTAAAAATTTTCAATCTCCATTCGGAAGAATGTTTGATGATTCCAATCCATTTCCCCAAGCCGAACAAGGATTTTATTTTGGATTTACTTTAACACCTTTTAACAGATTCTCAATTAATAGTTTTAAAATTATAAAAAAAGATATATGGCGGACTTATTTTGATGAAATGCCCGGAATGAAAGATGAATCTTTGATCGAATTAAATTACAAGCCAAAGTATACATCCATTTTAACCAGAGTACGATTTAGAGATGATGAGTATTTTGTTGACCCCGTTGATAATAATTCTGTTTTGCGAAAATTAAAAAGACAAAATATATATCGCTTTCAGTTGGATCATAAACCTTCAAAACAATTTTTATTCCGTACACGTTGGGAATTAACTGATGTTCAATCTGCACCCGAAAGTGGTTCCTATATTTTTGAAGATGTTCATTATTATCCAAATTCTAATATTGCAATCCGTACGCGCATACTTTTTTACAAAACCGATTCCTACAATTCCCGGCTATATGAATATGAAAGTGATTTGCCGGGTAGTTATGCAAATTCTGCAGTATATGGTGAAGGTAGAATTTTTTACTTAGTCTTTAAATGGAAAATTTTTTCAAATATGTCGATCTGGATAAAATACCGCTATAATTATATAATTAATAAAGATTTTACACCAACTATAATTAGAAATAATGATAATGAACTTCAACGGAGTTTAAGATTCCAGGTGAAATTTCAATTTTAATTGGATGATGCTTTCAACCAGTACATAATTTCAGACCAGGTTGGTTTTTTACCCTGCATCAGAGTTGCCACTCTAAAAATCTTACCGGAAAATATAGTGACCAATACAATGGATACGATCATAATCGCCGTCGTTATATAAATATCTGTGGTAATTGGATAACTGCTTATTGGAATACGCATAATCATGAACGAAGGTGTTAAAAATGGGATATAACTGAGTATTTTAATTAATTGTGAGTTGGGCTCAGCTAATACCATCAGGGATAGTAGAACTGGAAAAATAGCCACCGTTCTCAAAAACTGATTAATTTGCTGTGCATCATATTCATTGGCCGATAAGGAACCAACCGCGATGAAAATGGCTCCATAGAATAAAAATCCCAGTGAAAAATATAGTAGAAAATAGAGTCCATTTGTAACCGTTAAATAATTAATTTTCTGCACTGGAATAATGTTTGTGGACATGATTAAAGCCGTTAATCCAAACCAGATGAGTACTTGAGTTAATCCCAATCCTCCTAAGCCTAATATTTTTCCACCCATTATCTGACGGCTGGTAGCGTATGACAATAATACTTCTATTACCCGATTCGATTTTTCTAATAAGACGCTACTAAACAGGTACCCTCCAGAAGTGAAAATCGCCATAAATAAGAGGAATACACCAATCACCGGTCCATAAAACTGAATATAAAAATTCCATTCTGTCTGTCCTTCAGGGAAAAGCTGGTATCTTTTTACGTGAACTGGCTTTAACCATTCCCGTATTTTACTACGCTCCACTTCGTCACCAATGATACGTCTTTCTGTAATAATCGTCTGTACAAGCTTGCTGAATCGGTCTGTTTCTAAAAAGTCACCCGGATTTTTTGAATGATATTGCATTTCCCCTGTTTTAAGAAAATCATCGGGAAAAAATAAATAGGCATTCAATACATCTGTGATAAGCAAGGAGTCAGCCATTTTAAAAGCTTCCTGTTTGTATACTGAATCCATAACAACATTAAATCGTTCCAGTTCAATATCAGCAAGTTCTTTCTCCTCACGTAAAAATTGAAGACGGTCATAAGATGATTGTAGTAAATTTGCCCGGTTTCTTAAACTTCTGTTACGGAAATATTTATTTCGCTGAGTTTTAACATCTTCATATAAAACGGATATTGAATCACGCCGGTTTTTAATTTCTGCCTGTTCTTTTAATTTGGCATTATAAATTTGAGATCCTCTTAAAGATACCTGTAAAATCATATATTCCGGTGATCCGTTTTTAAGACGATAGGCATTATTTAGATCAGTTTGTAATTCCTCTTCAATATTTTCACCGGATAAATCAATTAATCCAATTAGTTTTGTAGAAACCTCGGGTTGATATTGAAAGAAAAATATAGGTAATGTAATTATTGCCGTAAATAATAAGGGTGATATGAACGTATTAAATAAAAACGATCTGGCGCGAATACGCGTGTTGTATTCCCAACGTGCTATTCTTAACAGATTTTTCATACTATCCCTTTATTTAATTGGATGCAGCTGTTTGTTCCTGGATCAATCGAATAAATATGTCATGTAGAGAAGGTTCAACAATTTCAAATTTTTTAATTTTAATTTTGCCTTTTAGTTTACTAAGCAATTCACCGATTGAAAGATTTTTATTAGCAATTGAAAATTTATAGGCATTATTCTTTTCTTCGATGATATCAACTTCTTTTAAATCATGAAGTATAGGCATGGGTTGATCGGATTCTATGAAATAGGCATTCTCACGATATTTCTTTTTTACTGAGGATATGGTTCCATCCAGAATAACTTGTGCTTGGTTAATAAGGCAAATATGATCGCATAACTTTTCAGCCTGTTCCATCTGATGAGTTGAAATGATCAGTATTTTCTTACTCTTCTTATACTCATCAAGTATTTCACGCAACACGACCTGATTAATCGGATCAAGACCGGCAAAAGGCTCATCTAAAATCAATACTTCCGGATCGTGTAAAAAAGCGGCAACCAGCTGAATCTTTTGCTGCATGCCTTTTGATAACTGGTTTATTTTCGCATTTGTAAAATCTACCATGCCCAATCGATCGAGATAACGAATAGCTTCTACCTGTGCTTTATGCTTGGTCAAATTGTTAAGGGTTCCAAAATATATCAGCATTTGCATCACGCTGGCTGTTTTACCAGCACCGTTTGGACCCAGCAGTCCAAAGGTTTCACCGCCCTTTACCATAAAAGACAGTTTATCAACTACAGGTATGCCATTAAAACTTTTTGAGACTTCTCTTATTTCAAGCAAATTGTTATCCATAAATTATCCAAATTTATAGAATTTCAATTTTGATTTTATTATTGCTCAACTCGATGCACTCATCTCTGAATCTTACTGCTTTACTTTCCGGTATTAGTAAATTCATTTCTATATGATCGGAATATTCACTATTATCTAACTTTCCCTGATAGGAATTAAGTAAATTTCGTACATTGTTTTCAAGATCGTAGTCCAACATTAGCTTTATTTTTTTACTTCGTATTTTCTTCAATATTTTTGTTCTATTCAATGCCTCTTTTGCTGCATCTGAATAAGCCCGAATCAAACCACCAGTACCTAATTTAGTACCCCCAAAGTATCTGGTAACCACACAAAGCACTTCCAGAATTTCCTTCCCATCCATCATTTGCAGGATAGGTTTTCCAGCAGTACCATTTGGTTCACCATCGTCCGAATAACGGAAAATGTTAGCATCAATCCGGTAAGCAAAACAATTATGTGTGGCATCATAATATTTCTTTTTTATTTCTAAATAGGCCTGTTCCGCCTCATCTTTAGATTTAACCGGTAACAGTCCGGCAATAAACTTTGATCTTTTCACTTTTATTTCTGTTTCTATCGGTGAGGCTGGAACGTAATATATATCCTTATTTAATTCATTCATAGTAAAATATACTTTTTAACTTGTGCGGAATTTGTAAATCTAAATTAATTTAAATCTAATTCAAATCCAATATATTTTAATATTGGATATTAAGGCTTATTCAAATAGCTGTTTAATATAATCAATAGCTCGGGATTGATCGATAAAAAATGGACTTGTCGCAATGGTTATAAAAGAAGCTTTTTGAATATATGATTTTATTTTTGCCAGCTTGATTTGGTTATCCATAAAATCCAGTTCAGGTGCAAAAATATCCATATCGATATCAAGAATATATTGTTCCGGTATTGGATTGTTGAATGCTGTTGTACTATTTATCATTTCAACTGATGAAATGAGACCAGTCTCAACGGCAGGCTGAATAAAATTGCCAACATTTAATTCATAATTGGTATAACGAAATATTTTATATATTGTGAGTTTGTCATCTAATTTTTCTTTAAACGATAAATTGGGTTGTCTCATGTCTGTATGCTGATCCACATGAACAAGAATTGAACCAGATTTAACTTTGTTATTCATCCAATGAATATAACTTTGTAAACCATGTTTATTTTTTTCAACTCCATCTTCAATTTCACTAAATACAATTTTATCGCCTGGAGCTAAATTAAAAATGTTGCCCTGAATCAGAGGTGGGACATAGATTTTTTTATTGATCCGATTCCCATATGAAAAGGCATTGTTCCCTACTGGCTGATCAATATAGAATCCGTTATAGAAATCATAGATACTTTGTGACATAAAAATCCTGTTTCATTTCGATTAAAATAAAACGGGATCGTGATTTTTCAAAACATGTAAACAAAATTAGCTAAGATCTAATTCTTTTAAAGAATCAATGAGGGTGCCATCTCGCCATTCAATCACTGCGACCACATTGTCTTTTGTTTTTGGTTTTTCCGGTTTACCTGTTACAGCAATCGCTTTGTTATGTAATTCTTCAATGGACAGTAACGGTAAACTGGAATGTTTTAATCGATCCAACAAATCATCCCTTTTTGGATTTATAGCAATACCGTGATCAGTCACAATAGCATCAATTGTTTCACCCGGCGCTGTAATTGTATGTACCCGGTCAACAATAATCGGATTGGTTTTGCGATAAAGAGGAACTGTAATTATTGTCATATACGCATCGGCTGCATCCTGAAAACCGCCAATGCCATGCAATAGCCAGCCATCGGAATGAGTGTTAACATTTACATTAAAATCCAGATCGATTTCTGTACCCCCCAGAACCGAAGCTTTCACTCTTGGTGCAAAACAGCCTTTTGTATGATAATTATACGAAACAAAAGGATTGGTTTCGATATGTTTTTGATTATCTCTAAGTGATTCAACGCCCGCCAGATCGAAAGATTGCCCATCAAGAATATATTTGATCAAACCTTCATCGAGCATATCGACCAGTATTTTTGTCGAACCACCACGGGCAAAGTAGGCTACTGCCTTTTTGTGGCGCATATATTCAGCAATGTATTGAATAAAAGCCAAAGACATGCCTCCTGCACCGGCCTGAAATGAAAATTCCGGTTCATCAATTAAACCGGCATCATGTACCAATTGTGCTGCCATTGAAGCTATTTTCAATCGATCCGGATCAGTGGTTACTTTGGTTGTTCCAGATACTATTTTTTCAGGATCACCCAGCTTCTCAACTGGAACAATCCAGTCAACATTACCCCCTTCAATGGACCAGGGATGGGTTGGAAATGGAACTAGATTGTCTGTGATAACAATAACCTGATCAGCATACAATGAATCAGCAAGAGCAAAACCCAGAGGACCGCAAGCGGATGGCCCCAAAACACCATTGGCATTACCATGTACATCGGCCGTAGGTGCTGCAATAAAAGTAGCATCAATATGTAAATCACCATCCTGAATTGCTCGATATCGCCCGCCGTGAGAGCGCAATATGGCCGTATGTTTCATGCCGCCAGTTGTACAAAGCTTTCCAATCGGACCATTCATTGATCCCAATACATGAGATATCGTTCCATTTATAATATGATCTACTAAGGGTTCGTGAACCGGAAATAATGCAGAAGGCGCTAAAACCAGATCTTTCAATCCTCGGTGGGCCAGCTTGTCGACAATCAGATTAACCAGATAATCTCCATTTCGCAGATGATGATGAAACGAAATGGTCATTCCATCAAATAAATTTATGTGATCAAGCATTTGATCAATATTATCTAGAACTTTGTTAGAATAATTGGCCCCACTGGGTATGGGCGGACCTACTTTTCTTCCAGTTGGGTGATGTTTACCAATGCCTCTAAATGGAGATGTTTTTCGTCCATTGACTTCGATTGGAACTTCACGACCAAGACTGTTTTTGATCAATTTCAAGTTTTCTCCTGTACACTTAAAAATTTATTTGAAAGCCCGTAAAAGTTGATTTAAATTATTAACTACTCGGGTAGGTAATATAAATAAATGTAACCTGTGAATGCAATATGCAAAAAATAATTTCACTCATGCAGTCTGTAGGATTCACTCAATATGAATCCCAGGTGTATCTGGCCTTATTAAAACAATCCAATGTAACCGGATACGAATTGGCTAAATTATCAGGTGTGCCGGCTTCTAAAATTTATCCGATTCTAAATCGTCTTCTTGATAAAGAAATTGTACAAGTGATTGATACTGAACCTAAAAAATATATTCCTCAACCGCCTGATGAAATATTATCACGCATGCGAACGGATTATTCCACTGCTTTTGATGTGCTTGATGAAAAATTAGAACATATTTACTCTGAAGAAGCGAGTGCCGGAAATCATATATGGAATGTTTCCGGGCGTGAAATAATTATTCGTAAAGTCATTGATTTTATTAATGAATGTGAAGAAAAATTATATTTATCAGTTTGGGATGAAGAATTGGATGAGATTGCAGACTCTCTTCGATCTGCAAAAGATCGTGGCGTTCAGATAACTATAGTACATTTCGGTGAAAAATTACTTGGAATAGAGAATGAATACAAACATGGGCGTGAACACAGTATCCGCATCGAACGTGGTGGCAGAAGAATTGCTTTAATTGTCGATGACAAAAAAGTAATCCTTGGTCATTTTTCAGAAGATGGATCCAGTAATGCAGCATGGACGGTCAACAAAGGATTGGTGCTGTTGGCAAAAGATTATATTATTCATGATATCTATTCTATTCGAATAGTCCAAAAATATGGTGATGATGCCCTATCGATTTTTGATAAAGTCTAAAATATTAATTCTTCCAGGAGAATAAAAATGTCTGATCTTAATTGGCATTCCGCGATAACTAAAGTTGAACCAAATAAACTGTCAATCCGTGGTTATGCATTAGATAGTCTAATCGGTAAAGCAAGCTATGCTCAAATGGTATACCTGCTATTAAAAGGTATAATGCCTTCTGAAAATGTAACCAAAATGATCGATGCGATCCTAGTGTCTTCAGTGGACCACGGCACAACACCTCCTTCGGTTTTAAGCGCCTTAACCGTAGCCTCTACCGGAGCCCCTTTGAATGCTTCATTAGCTGCAGGCATTTTATCTATTTCAAAATTCCACGGTGGAGCCATTGAGGATTGTATGATTATCCTGAAATCAGCATTGGACATTCAAAAAGAAAAGGGTATTCCTCCTGTTGAAGCAGCAAAAGAGATCATTCAAAAATTCAAATCGGAAAAGAAACGTTTATCAGGATTCGGACATCGTGTACACACCAATGATCCCAGAACACATAAATTATTTACCATTGCCGGGGAACTTGGTATTGCCGGTGATTATTGCAATCTGGCCAGGACTTTTGTTGATCAGTTAAAAGAATCTACCGGTAAGGATTTACCGCTCAATGTGGATGGAGCTATTGCAGCCTTGCTTTGTGAAATGGATTTTGATCCCATATTGGCTAATGGTTTCTTTATGATTGCACGTGTGCCCGGATTGATTGCACATATCTATGAAGAAAACACAAGACAAAAACCTATGCGGAAAATTCATCCAACAGATGTAACCTACGATGGTCCGGAAAACCAATAATTATAGTATTTATGAGGATTCGTTTAATGAAAGAACAAATTTTGGAACTTTTGCCAGAAATTACTAAAATAGAAAATAAAGACTTGCAGGATAAAGTAATTGCCTGCTGGGCAGAAGCTATTTCCTTTCGTGATTGGACTAACCAGGAGCTGGAAAGTATTCCTTTTACTCTTCTGGCAGAAAATATCCAAATCAGATTTATTGAACATGTGCGCACCTGCTGTAATATGGCTATTGCATGTGATCAGATTTTGGATGAGGCCTATGGTCATCGTAAAACGCCGGTTAATCGAGATTATCTAATTGCAGGATCGCTTTTAGCTGATATTGGCAAATTACTGGAGTATGAAAAAACTAATGATGGAAGAATTTTCAAAAGCGATTTGGGGAAACACATCCGGCATCCGTTTAGTGGGGTTGGGCTGGCTTTTAAGCATAATTTACCTTCTGAAGTAATGCATATCATTGCCGTGCATTCCAAAGAAGGCGCTGGGGAAACGCGCTCACCGGAAGCAATAATTTTTCATCATGTGGATTTTATAGATTTTGAATTAGTTAAATAAAAAATATTAGTCACCGAGAAACACCGAACAATGGGAATGGTTTTTAAAATCCCTTTTTTATTCGGTGTTATTCAGTGAAATTCAGTGGCTAAAGAAATAAGGGAGATGCAAATTATGGCTCAGTATAAAATTGCCTGGTTACCGGGTGATGGTGTTGGTAATGATGTAATGGAAGCTACGCGCATCGTGTTGGATGCCTTAAAATTTGATGCTGAATATATTCATGGTGATATCGGCTGGGAATTCTGGCGGCATGAAGGTGAACCTCTTCCTAAACGGACAGTGGATATGATGAAAAATACCGATTGCGCTCTATTCGGAGCCATTACCTCAAAACCCAAAGAAGAAGCGGATGAAGAACTGGATCCGGAGTTAAAAGATAAAGGTTATATTTATTTTTCACCAATCGTCAGGCTGCGTCAGGAATTCAATCTGCACACCAATCTGAGACCCTGTAAAGCTTATCCGGGTAATCCGCTTAATTATAAGGATGGTATTGATCTCGTAGTTTTTCGTGAAAACACTGAAGGTATGTATGGTGGTGTAGAATTTCATCCCATTCCTCAGGATGTTTTTCATGTAATGGAAAAAAATCATCCCAAAATGAAAAAATTTAAAGAATACGGATTGGAAAATCTGGCTATGTCTACACGGATTATGAGTCGTCAAAAATGTGAGAATATTGTAACACGAGCTTTTGAATATGCGAAAACACATAACAGAAAATCGGTGACTATAGTTGATAAACCAAATGTTCTACGGGAAACTGGCGGACTTATGATTCGTACCGCCCGTGAAGTATCCAAAAAATATCCCGATATCCAAATGTGGGAAACTAACATTGATGCCCAGATGATGTGGCTGGTTAAAAATCCATTTGATTATGATGTCTTGGTAGCAGAAAATATGTTCGGTGATATCATTTCAGATTTAGCTGCTCAGCTGGTCGGAGGATTGGGATTTGCCTCAAGTGGTAATATTGGTGATAATTATGCTGTATTTGAACCGACTCATGGCTCCGCTCCCAAATATTCCGGACAATACAAGGTCAATCCCATGGCCATGTTACTGACTGCTAAATTAATGCTTGACTGGCTAAATGAAACTAAACCTGCTGAAAAATTGGAAAATGCCATTGCTAAAGTGATAAGTGATGGCAAGGTAAAAACATACGATATGGGTGGATCCAATACATCACTGGATGTTGCTGAGGAAGTAGCAAGGCAGTTATAGCAAATAAACTGTTTGTCATCCCGCACTTGATGCGGGGTCTAAATTCTACAAAGATTCCCGCTTTAGCGGGAATGACAATATTAAGGTAAGTTTAATTATCACAGGATCTGCTCTTAGGCTTTGGAGTAAAATTATGCAGGAATATGTCTCATATAGATTAGCTCAATTTACAAAAAATCTTCAATTTGAGGATCTTTCTTCAGAAACCGTGCTTAATACAAAACGATTTTTACTGGACTCCATTGGCTGTGCTTATGGCGGCAGTTTAACTCATGACGTTCAAATTATGCGGGATTTTTATAATGACATGGGCGGAAAACCTGAATCAACAGTCATCAACTCAGATAAAAAGCTGCCTATGATCAATCAGTGTTTGATGAATTCTTTGATGATCCGCGCCCTGGATTATAATGATATCTATTGGGAACAGGATCCCTCTCATCCTAGTGATTTAATTCCGGCAGCATTAACCCCGGCCGAAGTTTTACACAAAAATGGCAAAGATTTAATTACTGCAATTGTGCTGGCTTATGAATGGGAACAGCGTTTTTGTGAATTTGCTTTCCCCGGTATACGTGAAACCAAATGGCATCATGCTACACTAACTCAATTTGCCTCTCCATTAGCCGCAGGAAAAGTACTCGATCTTTCAGTTGATGAATTGGTACATGCTATGGGTATTTCTGCCAGCCATAATCATACACTGGGAGTAGTTACTGCCGGGAATTTGACCATGATGAAAAATACCGTTGATCCTTTGGCTGTGCAGGCTGGTCTGCAGGCTGCTCTCTTGGCTAAACGAGGATATGAAGGTCCCTCACATATTATTGATGGTAAAGAAGGCATTGTTGATGTATTTCAGAATAATGAATTCAAACTAAATATTTTAACAGATGGATTGGGGGATACCTTCCGTATCAACCGCTGTTCCATGAAGGCTTTTCCCACGGAAGCTTTAACCCATACACCGGTGTCGGCTGTCATTAAACTAATGAAAGAAAACCAAATCAGAAAAGAAGATATTGCAGAAGTAAAAATCGGCACGGTTGCCCGGGCAGCGGATATTCTTTCCGATCCATCCAAATATGATCCCAGAACCCGGGAAACGGCTGATCATAGTTTGCCTTACTGTATCTCTGTTTGTATAGTCGATGGCACAGCTACGCCAGCGTCATTCAGCGAGGAGAAAATAATGGATCCGGAAATTCGATCCTTTCTACCGAAAATTAAAGTCGTGGCTAATCCTGAATTCGAAAAAACATTTCCGGCTTTAAAGCAGGCCGAAGCTGAAATTATAACAACCAATGGCCAATCATTTAAAATAACTTTAGATTATCCACTAGGCGATTATCGGGAACCGATGGATGAATCTACATTGCTTAAAAAATTTGATGCTATGGTGCTACCAATTACAGGACAAAGCAAACGTGATCAGATTGTAGAAGCGATTATGAATATTGATAAACAAGATGATGTGTTTAAATTTATGAGTTTATTCAGTAAGTAGAAATTTATTACATTCATTCTAATTTTCTACTAACAATTTCGTGAAAAAATAATGAGAATTTCTATATAATCATTTTCATTATAATAAAACCCGGTATTTACCGGGTTTTATAAAATAATATATTAACACAGCTTCAAATTATGAACATGATGAACTTTATTCTTTGATGAGGTTTACTCACACTTATCATCATGGGCCTGTATATTACCATTATGCATATGACCTTTTACATAACGAACTACTATACCGTCTGGATCTTTTATTTCAATTTCAGCCACATCGTCTTTCCCGGGTTCACCGTGATCCTCAAATCTAAATGAGATCGTTGCTCCGTCTTGCTTATTTAACCTACCAATACCTGTACCTACAAAGGTATCAAAAGGTGCATCCGGAGGAAACGGTTCATAACCAGGCTCATCAGTACATATTGCGGTTTTTAACTCCGTTAAATGAAATTTGTTACCACCCGGCCAGTTAACCTGAAGATTATTTGGTTCTGAAAGATCACAGTGAATTTCAAATCCACGGGTAACTCGTACTTGGTGATCGAAATCATCATCGTTAAAAACGCTACCCCCACCGGTCATTCTGCCACACTCAGGTTCCGGTACGACACATGTTTTAATATCAGGAATTTTAGATAGCCCGGCATCGGTATCTGTTTTATCCGGACTCACACTGTCTTGACATGTAAAAAATAGAATTCCACATGTAAAAAACACAATTACAAAGAAAATTAATTTGTTCATGATAACCTCCCTGGTTAAATAAAATTTTTAATTCATGTATACAAATCTGCACGCTGCAGATTCTTATCACTAAATAAGAATAAAATAATATATTCTTAAAAATATTATGATCTTATGAATAATTGACATATTGAACAATCCATCTTACTTATCTATAAATAGTAAGATAAACTAAATAATTATCTAGGTCGTTGAAATACTAATATTCAGCTCGGAGGTGGTTCCAGATTTTGGTAGAACAATTTATCTTACAAATTAAAATGTGTTTTCAATTTAACGGACACATTTAGACTTTTGTACAGATAATGCTGATCATAAATATATATAAAATTATCAGGAAAACAACTAAAAAACTAAATTACTTAAATTATACTTTCTTTTTCAGTTGAAATTTTGATTTCTCTGGATATTAAAATAATTAGTTTATGATGATGTTACTTTGTATCAT
>JARRPN010000051.1:0-8039 GCA_037382875.1 Calditrichaceae bacterium
TTTTCCATTTACTAAAATTTTTTGTCATTATTTGCTTTCTTGTTTCAGTCGTCAACCATATATAAAAATGAATATTGTGTAAAGTTGCAAGTTGCAATCCTAAAATTTCATTGGAATTAAATAAATGTCGGATATATCCCCTTGAAAAATTCTGACAAGTATAACAAGTGCATTCCGAATCAATGGGTGTCTTGTCATTTTTAAAGCCAGCAGACTTAATTGTTAATTTTCCTTTTGTAGTAAAAACAGTCCCGTTGCGTGCATTTCTTGTTGGAATAACACAATCAAACATATCCACACCGCGTTCAATTGATTCCAGTATGTTCTCCGGCATTCCTATACCCATTAGATAACGTGGTTTATTCTCTGGCAGAATATCTGTACTGAAATCGGTAATATCATACATCTCTTCGATGGACTCACCTACAGCCAGTCCACCAATTGCATAGCCTGGAAAATCCAATTTAATTAAGTCGTCCAGACATATTTGTCTCAAATCTTTATAAATACTGCCCTGCCCGATGGCAAATAACCATTGATCATGTTCATACAGTGATGATGATTGTTCATATAGATCTCTCGCATTACGTGCCCAATCTATTGTAATGTCCATCGATTTCTGGGCATATTCCTTTGTCGATGGATATGGGGCACATTCATCCAGAACCATCATTATATCGCTGCCCAGATTTCGCTGGATTTTCAGAACGCTTTCAGGTGTAAAATAATGACGTGAACCATCCAAATGAGATTGAAAATGTACACCCTTTTCATCTATTTTTCTTAGTTCTTTTAAACTGAAAACCTGGTAACCACCGCTGTCACTCAGGATCGGTTTATTCCAGCTCATAAATTTATGTAATCCGCCAAACTCATGAATCATATTATCACCCGGACGCAGATATAAATGATAGGTATTACCCAGTATAATCTGAACCTGATTGTTGATTAAATCTGCAGGTGTTTGTGTTTTTACCGTTCCCTGAGTTCCAACTGGCATAAAAATTGGTGTTTCAATGACCCCATGGTCTGTTGTCAACAAACCTGCTCGTGCTTTGGATTTCTCATCCGTCTTTATTAATTCAAATTTCAAACTATGTTTCCAACTCGTATAGCGAAAAACATATTTCCGATCAATCAAACTTATACTTTATAAAGACGGCCAATATAAGCTTTCAGTCAATTCCATTGCAAATAATTTTACACTTACAACTGGGTTTCTATTTTAATATTCATCATTTTATATCATGATTTAAACAAATAAATATATATACCTGATCTTAGATAATTAAATTCTAAATTACTGATTATATAATTTTATTTTGCCATTAAAATAAATTTCTCATACCTTTGCATTCACTTATATTCGACAACTGAAGAAAGTAGCATAATATATTACTTATCGTTTATAATCATTACTTGATACAGGAGCTGCGATGCCAAAACGGAAACGTCCGATAAAAGCCTATAAGAATCTTGATTTTTTAAATAGCAGTAAAGCTCGTCCTATTCGAATCTTATCTGAATTCAGCGAACCTTATCATCGATTTAAGGATTTTAACATCGAGTCAACCATTGTATTCTTTGGTTCCGCCAGGATAAAATCAAAAAAAGTTGCCAAGAAAGAATTGATGGATTTAGTTGAGATATATGAGAAGAATAAAAGCAAAGAAAATGAAGAAAAACTTTCAATCGCCAGGCTTCATGTCCGTTTATCAAAATATTATGAAGATGCCACCAATCTGGCAAAACTGCTTACTGCCTGGGCTATGGATAAAAAAACAAAAGAACAAAAGTATTATATATGTTCCGGTGGTGGACCCGGTATTATGGAAGCAGCAAATAAGGGTGCAAAATTAGTCGGTGGAAAATCCATTGGATTAAATATATCTATTCCCATGGAACAAGAACCTAATCCGTATATTACTGATGAACTTAGTTTTGAATTCCACTATTTCTTTATGCGTAAATACTGGTTTGCCTATATGGCTAAAGCTTTGGTTATTTTTCCCGGTGGATTTGGTACACTGGATGAGCTCATGGAAATTCTCACGTTAATTCAGACAAAGAAAATTCAAAAAGAACTGCCAATTGTTGTATTTGGACAGGATTACTGGAAAGAGATTATCGATATAGATGCCATGGCTCGCTGGGGAACTATTTCCAAACAGGATTTGGATTTATTTAATTTTGTCAATTCACCGGAGGAAGCATTTAAAATTATAACCGAATTTATTGATCTTAAATACAATAATTCTGGCATTAAATAGAGGCAGATGTATATCAATCTTTGATTAAATCAAAGGCTTGATCATAGTATGTAAAAAACTGCAGTTCATTCAGTTTATTATTTATCGTCTCATTGTTAGTACCATTTGACCAGAATTTCATTCCCACAAGGTCTTTTTCAATGGTATTAACGACATCTCTTAGAAGTACAGCTGAGAATAAAACATGCTTATCCGTCCATTGATCAATCATAGATACTTCAACTTCCAATTCCGGAGTAGTTCTTATTTGAATTTCATTAATTATGGAAAAATAATTTTTAAATTTATGGTAGCTTTTATTTAAAGCCGTTTGTGTAATTCGCGATCCTGCGATACGAATAAATTCAGAAAACTTTTCATGCAAATACGCTGAGAGAATTTGGGGAAACGATAATTGGTCAGATGTAGATTCGGTTATCTCCAGTTCCGTTGTATTTGAAAATTTAAAGATAGATGGTTCAATTCTAAATTCACCATCCGGCCAAGTAAATAACTCATCCATCGCCTGTACTTCGGTTTTACCTTCGAAATCCAATTTTTCAAGCTGACCTTTTCGATAATTAAAAATAGCCTGTCGGTCATTCCGTTTGATCGAGATCCTGCCTGTTAACGAATTTTCTTCTGCAAATTTTAACAGTTTAACCAGATCGGTATCTTTAATATAGCCGTGTGGAGCAATACGACTTTTATAATACCGTTCAGAATTTTCACGTGATTTATTGGCCATTTGAAGACGTTGAGTTAAGACATGCGTTAGTGAGAGAGAGATACTGGGATTTTTTAAAATCAATGCATCAAAATCCGATTTATTAAGCTGATATAATTCAATGTCACTTTCAGCGATGACGGTTGCCGATCGGGGTTCTCCTGTAATAAGCGCCATTTCACCAAAATAGTCACCATCTTCAAGATAGGATAAAATTATCTCCTCATTATCCGGTTCAATGGCTGTCATTACACGAACACGACCATTTTTTATCAGATAAAGGCACTTACCGGCTTCACCCTCCTTAATAATTACATCATCTCTTTTGTATTTAACCAATGATAGTTTTTCCGCAATGTGCGTCCGCTCTTGTTCATTGGTGTTGGAAAAAAGAGGAATTTTTTCCAATTGGTTTTGAGAAGGATTCTGCATTTAAATAAGGTTTTCCACTATTTTAACTATTTCACTCACTTCGTGGGTTTTCGTGACTTCTGCATTTTTAATTGAAGAGAGCTGATCTTCAAAATCAGATTTCCGGGATTCATCCGTGATAAAAATAAAAGCGATATCGCCTTTTTCTCTTGATTTTTCTAAAAATTCAAGCCCATTCCCATCCGGTAATTTAATATCAGAAATAATTATATCCGGTTTAGATTGTTTAATTGCTGAAAGTGATTCATCCATATTCTTTGCAGAGCTGACATCATATCCAAGCCCTTTAAAAGCCCTTTCTATTACTTTTCTAACTACAAGAGAATTATTAACAATTAATATTTTCTTAACCACACTGGTATCTGCTTCAATAGCTTTAGTATCTTTTTTAATTGTTAGTGGTTTGATATCGATTTCAAATTTACCTTCAGTCCACTTTAGCATCTGATCTAATGCTTTATCATCTTTGGCATCATTTAGTTTTACACTCTGCAACTCCCCACTTTCAAATTCAAAAACACCCTGACCATCTGTTCCATCAATTTTCATGGTACCGGATAATGAATTGCTTTCGCAAAAACTAATGAGATCTACAAGTGAGATATCACTTAAATCACCAGAGGGTCCACCTTGAGATGTAGAGATCTTGTCAACATCAGGAATTTTAGTAGCTTTACTAAGGGTTTCTCTCAGACGTTTACTAACGATTTTTCCCATACTCAATGAAATGGAAGGAAATTTTTCAAGAATAACATCAAAATCATTTTTATGAAGCAGAAAAGTTTCTGATGGCTCTGTAGCAATTACAGAAGCTGATCTTGTTTCTCCTGTAAGCAAAGCCATTTCACCAAAGTAATCACCAGCCGCTAGTTTTGCGACGACCTGTTCCTGATTTTTATCTCCGTAAATACAAATTTTCACCTCACCACTGATGATGATATACATTTCATCACCCGGATCGCCTACTTTGCAGATTGTTTCATTCTCGGCAAATGTTTTAAATTTTAAACGTTCAACAATAAAATCAATACTCTCCTTGCTTAACATTCGGAAAATAGGAACTTGTTTTAATATTTTACCAATTTGTATCATTTAATGCCTCCATCGCAGGAAATTTAAAACTTTTTCAGGAAAAAGAATAAATAGAGAACTATTACAAATAATAAAAGGGTCCACCAAATTGGCCGTACTTTTTTTCTTGGAAGACGCTCAATATTAATCTTCGGTTTATCATCGGCATCCTCATTAAGTCTCTTTTCGAGATTAAATTCTCTTGGTTTTTTCCCGGTAAGCACAAAAGCTCCACAATTTAACTAATTATGAAGACGTCTCACTTGAATCTTTTTTCTATCTTCGGAGAAAATTGAACATTATTAAATTAAAATAATATCAACATGAATAACTTAATCAATCTACATTTTTAAGGCAATAAAAAAGGCTGGATATTTACCAGCCTTTAATTTTACCTCTCTATTCTTCAACCTTGGCACGCTTTGCATCCCAATACATAAAAATTAACAGTAATGCAAACATAAAGAAACTTAAAATTGCACCTCCATTGGATTCTGCCCATTCAGCTGTGCCAATAGCATGCATCATATTCCAATGTGGATCACCCGTTATCTGCTGCCCGAAATACACAAGTGCAGCTGCAAACACACCCATAATCGCACCACCGGCGATAAATCCTGACGCAATGAGTGTGCCCTTTTCCTTTCGTGCCGACTGTAGTTTTTCATCTTTTGTGCTTTTTGAAACTAGATGAGCTATAATGCCACCGGCCAATATTGGTGTATTAAGATGAATCGGTAAATACATACCCAGTGCAAATGCAAGTGGCGAAACACCTATAAATTCTAATATAACCGCCAGAAAGATACCTGCAAGATAGAGTAGCCAAGGAGCAGGTTGTCCTGTCATTAACGGTTCTAAAACAGCAGCCATGGCGGATGCCTGTGGAGCTTCCAGAGCATTCGGACCAGCTTCTGCGCCAAATCCATAGGTCTGATTCAGCATATAGATTACTAATCCAACAGATATCGCGGCGAATAAAGTCCCTAGAAATTTCCATCTTTGCTGTGTTTGAGGGGTGGTTCCCAACCAATACCCGATCTTTAAATCCGTTATGAATCCACCTGCCATGGAAAGTGCTGTACATACAACGCCGCCAATTATTAACGCCGCCAGCATACCTTCTTCCCCTTTTAAACCAATTGATACCAGGATAACCGATGAGATAATTAGTGTCATCAATGTCATACCCGAAACCGGATTGGTACCTACAATAGCAATTGCTTGAGCCGCAACAGTTGTGAATAAGAATGAAATTATAGTAACTATTAGTAAGCCAGTAAATGCATACATTAGATTACCATTGACAACCAGCATAAGGAAGAATGCAAACACACCTAAAAGTGTGCTAATGATGAGAACAACCAGCCATTTCATTTTTATATCGAGTTGTGTACGTTCTGCTTTTGGTTTGTCTTTTGTAAGTTCTTTGCCTCCAATAAACTCTTGTATTGCCAATTTAAATGCACCGGCAATAATCTTTCGGGATTTAATAATACCTATTAAGCCAGCTGCTGCAATACCTCCAATACCGATGTGACGCACATAAGTACTAAAAATTTGCAGAGGATCCATTGCAGCTATTTCGCTTCCAGGAATCATTTGCCCGATATGAAACATAGAAGGCAGGATAACCCACCAGGCTAAAAACGAACCGCATGCAATAATCAATGCGTATTTTAAACCGACAATATAACCAAGTCCCATTACAGCAGCACCTATATTGAGTCGGAACTCTAATTTTGTAAATGATGCCAATTTTTCACCCAATTCAAAAGCACGGCTGGAAACCACCTCTTTCCAGAATCCAAATCCGGAAACAAAAAAATCATATAATCCACCCACCAACAATGCCTGTAATAAAATTTTAGCCTGCTTGCCACCGGATTCCCCTGCTATCAATACCTCTGTAGTAGCTGTAGCTTCAGGAAATGGAAATTCGCCATGCATATCTTTTACAAAATATCTTCGGAATGGAATTAAAAATAAAATACCTAAAAATCCGCCAAATAAGGAGGATAGAAAAACCTGCATAAATGATGCGTCCAATCCCAGAATATATAGTCCTGGAATTGTAAAGATTGCGCCGGCAACGATAACGCCTGAGCTGGCACCGATTGATTGTATAATTACATTTTCAGATAAAACATTTTGTCTTTTAATTACAGTTGAAAGTCCGACTGCAAGTATGGCAATGGGAATTGCCGCTTCAAATACCTGCCCTATTTTTAAACCAAGATAAGCGGCACCGGCAGAAAATATCACGGCATAAAACAGTCCCCAAAATAAAGAGTAACCGGTTAACTCTCTTAATGGTGCATTCTCAGGAACAACAGGAGAGTATTCTTCACCTTCCTTTAATTTGCGATATGCATTTTCTGGTAATCCTTTTCCAGTCGACTGAATTTCCATAAACACTCCTTTTTGAATGATTTTTGAGTAATGGATTTAGAAAATATAAAATTAAAGAATAGAATTATACTTGTAAAGCATATTTTCAATTCTTAGGGCATATTATTCAAGTGGATAAGAAGTTTTTCAGATAGTTATTTTGTTTTCCAAGGCTGGAAGCAATATTTTGAACACCGTACCATCATCGGGTACACTCTCTACTTCAATTTGGCCTCCATGCTCTTTGATAATTTGATATACGATCGAGAGACCTAATCCTGTTCCATTGGATTTTGTAGTAAAAAATGGATTGAATACATTATCAATCACATCTTGCGGCATCCCTTTTCCAGTATCCGATATACGAATTTCAATCATATTATTGGATAGAAGACTTGGCATTCGATGACGCCGATCGATAACGGGTTTTGATTCAGGTGAATTTTTTGCTTCTATGGTTATAGTCCCACCATCCGGCATCGCATCAATGGCATTTAAAAATAAATTAAAAATTACTTGCTGGATTTGATTAGAATCTACAAAAACATAGAAAAGATCTTGTTCATAATTTTCATTTATGTCGATTTTTTTATCCTGCATCTTACGTCGGAATAAAGGAAGCACTTCACTCACAATATCCACAATTTGTTCTGCACTGGGATCCGGTCTTCTTGGACGGGCATAGGAAAAGAATGCCTTTAACAGATCATCAAGTCTGTTGACTTGCCTTAAGATCCGGTCGACATATTCCAGCTGTGATGAACCTTCTTCCATTTCTTCTTCCAATGTCTGCACCATTGCTTTAATCCCAGCCAGCGGATTCCTTATTTCATGAGCAATACCGGAACTAAGTACACCCAGAGATGCCATTCGGTCCATCCGGATAATTTCTGCCTGTATGCGCTTGGTTTGCGTTATTTCAGAGAAGACAAAAATGTATTTTGTGAGATTCTCTAAATCTTCATGAGCATATATAGAAAATCCAATAAAGTAGTTGGGTAAATTAGTTAATGATAATTGCATTTCCTCTTTAATAATAGGAAATGCAATTATCCTTGGCTAATTTGCCCAACTACTTCATTGGATTTTCTATATATGCACATGAAGATTTAGAGAATCTCACAAAATACATTTTTGTCTTCTCTGAAATAACGCAAACCAAGCGTATA
>JARRPN010000052.1:0-11572 GCA_037382875.1 Calditrichaceae bacterium
GAAAAATACCGCCCTGGACTTTAAAAAAATTCTCTGTAATTGCATTAAATCCAAATTGCTGCATCCATTCAGACGGAAAACTAATTAGGTTGATGCAATGCGCCAAGGCCAGCATTTAATTTACCAATTGCGTTAACTTTTGAAATAGCTAAATCTGCATACTTCTTGGTCTCAGGATGACCGGCTGCATACATACCTAATACATTGGCCAACGGCCCAACCTGAGCGGGTGCATTCTTAAAGGTAGGTGATTTGACCCAGGAATATTTGCCATTATCCTTAAAATCAGTGAAACTTGGTTTCGTTTCCTCTTCATAGGGATGACGGGTCCAATCGCCATCGTACCAGGAATGCTTAATACTTTCCTTGACACTTTTTCTGAACAAATCATCCTGGAAAGTCTTAATCGGTTGAAATTTACCAATATCCCCATTAGGAATGTAACCGCCTGGTGTACCGAAAACCGTTCCCTTCGTGTCTTCGGGAAAATCGGGAACAGATAAGTAATTTTTCACACCTGCCCCATAACTAAACCACTCAGGATAAAAGGCAGCGACAGCAGCCACATCGGTTAAAAAAACGTCTGTAATAAAGCTGCCTATTTCATCCATCAAGGATTTAATATAATAAAGGCGTTCAAAATTCAGAGCGGACTGGCTATCCGGATTGATTGGATTGGCAACGCCACCAACCGCTAAGTTCTGTATATGAGGGGTTTTACTACCAAGGATTGTGACGATTTGGTTAGCCTTCCTTTGATATTCAAATGCCTGTAAATAATGGGCTGCACCAATTAAATTTACCTCTGGTGGCAATTTCATTGCCGGATGCCCCCAGTAACCATTTTCAAAAATACCAAGCTGTCCTGAAGCAACAAATCCCTTTAATTTATCCTGAACTGCTTTGTATTCACGAACGTCGTTATTTGGCCAAGGCGAGAGGCTTTGGGCTAATGATGCTGCTTTTTGGGGGTTTGCTTTCAGTGCGGAAACCACATCCACCCAATCCAGGGCCGATAGATGATAAAAATGTACCATATGATCATGGATACCATGCGCAGCTATTATCATATTACGAATATATTGCGCGTTTAACGGGATTTCCATATCCAGGGCATTTTCTACTGCCCGCACAGAAACAATCGCATGAACAGTCGTACAAACACCACAGAAACGTTGTGTATAAATCCACGCATCCCGGGGATCTCTTCCCTGCAGAATGGTTTCAATCCCTCGCCACATTTGTCCTGAAGACCAGGCTTTTTTAATCTTACCATTATCTATTTCGCAATCAATCCTCAGGTGGCCTTCAATGCGCGTAATCGGATCGACAGTTATTCTTCTTGCCATCTATATATCCTCCTCAAAATATTATGCATGTTTAACTTCAGGGAGAACAGGTAATCTCTTTATAAAAATAAGATATGCCATTATCTCCATCGCGATGATGCCAATAGTTATCATTAGTTCTTGAAATGCTGGAAAGTAATGGTAACCATGGCCGGGATTGAACACTACAATAAAAGTATCAAATCGATACAGTGAACCAGCCAATACAATTACTGCAGATGTAACAAATAATTTTTGTGAACTTGAACGATTCTTTTCTGAAAATAAAATGATTGCTGGAATAAGAAACATTAAAAGTTCAATTATGAACATAATGCTCGCCAGATCAAAATTGAAAATCAATCCTAGTTCCCCTCTGTATATAATATCCCCAAATCGAATGACGAGGAATACAACAATCAGCCAGGGAATTAATTTTGCTAATTTGCTTAATAAAGGTGTTTCAATTGGTCTTTTTAAAGCTAATGAAGAATAAATCGATTCAAAGACTACGATTGAAAATCCCATTGAAATTGCACTGATCAGGAAAAGTAATGGAAGAAACATAGTTTGGAATAGTGGAGATAACTTTTCTCCTGCTGCAATCATTAGAGTTCCAAGTGACGATTGATGCATGGTTGGCAACACTACACCAAGGGCTATAAAAATAAACATTAATCGATTTATTGTTTTTAACTGCTTTTTCTTTTGAAGTTTTTCCATAAATGCAGGTGAGAATTCAATCCACATTACAATCACATAGAGCGTAATACAAGAGGCCACCTCAAACATGGCGGAGTTCGGATTAAAATAGTTTGGCATAAACACATTATGAAGCTGCCAGTAACGACCCACATCTATAAAAATAGCCACTGTCGCCAGCGTATAACCAAACAGACTGACCATTAATGCTGAACGCACCAGAGGATGATAATCTCCCCGGTTAAAAATATAGACCAGTATAGCCATTGCATAGCCACCGCAGGCTATCGCTGTCCCGGTGACCACATCATAAACAATCCACAATCCCCAGGGATAGCCATCATTTAAACCGGTTACATCACCAAGGCCAAAAATAAAACGCTTCGCAATTAATATAACACTGATAACAGCCAGAGCAGTTAGTACCTGGAAAGGCTTTGTCCAGATTTTCCCTTCAATTGGTTTTAATTTTTCCATATCTGCCCCCCTACTCTTCTTTATTTTCTTTTTTTGTACTTCTATAAGCTGCAACCATAAGTCCGCCAAATAGAACTGCCGGACTGATCAGATAAGCATAAAGCGTATGTTGCAGTTTTTCAGATTTTCCTGAAGATGAATAAGGAGGTAATTTTGGTAAACCAAGTTTTTCGTAGGGGACAGAAGCCAAAACGATATATTGAGTTCCACCGCCTTCTTTTTCGCCATAAACATAACTGTTATATTTTTTTACTTTTTGAGTTTCCCTACGATCAGAATCCACTCGATTTACAGGAAAATCATAAGTTTTACCCTCTTCCATTCCAATACGTTTCTTAGCTTCTACAAGCAACTCTTCATAGGTACCATAAAGCGTTGCTCCTGTTGGACAAGCTTCACAGCAGCCCGGGATTTTACCTTCAGCTATTCTATGATTACATAAAAAACACTTTTGTAGTTTTGGGAATGCTTTATCAAATTCAAATTTTGGAACTTCAAATGGACAGGCCACCTGGCAGTAACGACAACCGCAACAGGCATCTACATTCCAGGTAACTATGCCCGTCTTGGGATCTTTCAATAAAGCGGATGTCGGACAAACCGATTGACAATCCGGTTCAGCACAATGCATACATGCTGATCGCATAAATGAAAATCCATCTTTTTCCTGATCTTTTACTGCCCCACTGCCATTTTTGTACAGTTTCATTTTTATATAAGAGCTTGTAGAAAGATCATCTGCCGAATCCCATACATTTTTTACACCATGCCACTCATCCAGTGATGAGTGTTCAACTTCAAGGTTATTGGCTTTTTTACAACCCACTTCACAAGTTTTACAACCAATACACAGTGTAGCGTCATACAGGATGGCTGGTGCATCGTTGTTACGACCCCGATGTTGCCATTTCCTGGCATGAGCCGGTTTTGCACCAACAGCTGTTACTGCTCCGGCAGATAGAATTTTGAAAAAATCTCTTCGTTCAATATTCATTTATCCGCCTCCTATTCCTTATCTTCTTTTTCAGCAGTATCTTTTTCTTTTAATGATTTTGACAGTTTAACACCGGATGCAACTGCTGCTCCAGCTGCTGCGCCAACCACAAAAGCACCGCCCGCGCCCATGCCTACTCCTTTATCCTGATTGATATCAGGGAACAGTGCTGGTGGTGTTGCTGTAAACACGCTGGCTTGCTGATGAATTGGCTTAACAAAGCCAACGCCTTTTTCAGTACACCCAAAACAGGGATGACCAGTACCTACCGGCCAGGCGTCAGAGCCAACATCTCCGTATAATTGAATAGGGCAATTAGCATGTGTTTCTGGTCCCTTACATCCTATTTTGTACAGACACCAACCATTCCTATGTCCATAATCTCCAAACTCATTGACAAATCTTCCTGCATCAAAATGCGGTCTGCGTTCACAGTTTTCGTGAACCAACCGGCCATAACAGAACAATGGACGATTCTTTTTATCCAGTTCGGGTAATTTTCCCAAAGTAAGATAATATATAACCGTTGATAATAAATTATATGGACTTGCGGGACATCCCGGAAGATTTATTACAGGAATATCTGTAATTACCTCGTGAATTCCCTTGGCACCTGTTGGATTTGGATCTGAAGACTGAACACCGCCCCATGATGCACATGAACCGATGGCAACCACTGCACCCGCTTTTGGTGCAACATCATTCAATATATCCAAAGCAGTACGACCACCAATCATGCAATATATGCCATTATCTTTAGTAGGTACTGAACCTTCAACTACTAATATAAACTTGCCTTCGTTCGCTTCCATGGATTTCTTCATAGCTTCTTCCGCTTGATGCCCAGCTGCAACCATTAAAGTCTCTGAATAATCAACAGAGATAATATCCAGAACAAGACTTTCAATCGTTGGATGCGTGGCCCGTAGCAACGATTCTGTACATCCTGTACATTCCTGGAAATGAAGCCATATTACCGGCGGACGTTGAGGATTCTGGATTGTCTGAGCTACTAAATTTGCCATACCTAAAGGCAATCCCATAGACGCAGTCATTGCCGTACAGAATTTTAAAAAATCTCTACGAGATACGCCTTTGACAACAGATTCTTCATTATTCTTCCCCAGGGATGACTCCTTTGATATATTCCTGGTCATACCTTTGCCTCCATTTTGTTAATTAAATATGTTCAATTACAATGTTTTTAAATAATTTATGTAGACAGTTGTCTTCATTCATTTATTTGGAAATCAACCTTTTATTTATCAAGTGAACCTATGGCCGGTTTGATTTCATTTATCTTTATATCACAATACACATCTACATCATCACCAAGATGAAACTCTTCAATATTTTCAATATTTGTTTGGATACAATCTGGTTTAAGTAAAATTTTTAGACATGGCTTTTCATTGTCATTGAATATTTCAATAACATTACCATTCAGTACTATGTGTTGTACTTCAATCTTGTGAATCATGTGAAACCCCATAGGTCGTGGGACGATTCTATATGCGCAAGAAATATGCCGAAATTAATGATGCTTAATTTTACAGTATCGAGAAATTTTTCTTTAAATAAACTTGCGGATTTCCGCAACAATTATTGCGGATTGTCGCAAATTGAGTTGTAGTCGGTATGGAGAATTTTATACTTTTTTAGTTTATCACGAAAAGTGGATAAACTCATCTTTAAGACTTTTGCGGCATGAGATTGATTACCATTGGTCTCACGTAAAGCTTTTTTCAATAAATTAACTTCCAGACAGGCAATTACCTGATCAAATCCCATCGAATTTTCACAAAAACAATGATCACAGGCTTTCATCAGATCACCAAGACCATCAGCATGACGAATTTCTAGGGATAAATCTTGTAATTTGATTTCCTTATCGGAAAATAAGGATAAACGTTGTACAACATTCCTTAATTCTCTGATATTGCCAGGCCAGTGGTAAGCAATAAGTGACTGTTTTGCTCCGTTAGAAATTTTAATATTAGCATCTGAAGCATAGTGACGTAAAAAATGATCCACTAATAAGGGAATATCTTCTCTGCGTTCTCGGAGAGGTGGTATATAAAACGGGACTACGTTGATGCGATAATATAAATCAGACCGGAATTTATTTTTTTCTATCAATAATTTTAAATCTACCTTCGAAGCAGTAATCAAACGGACATCGATAGGTATAGGATTAGTACCACCGATCCGCATAAGTTCTTTTGATTCCAGTACTCTTAATAATTTTGATTGTATTGCCATGGGTACATCATCAATATCATCTAAAAAAATGCTACCGGTGTGTGCTATTTCGAAGAGACCCTTTTTTTCTGAATGCGCTGAAGTAAAAGCACCCTTTTCATGTCCAAAAAGTTCACTTTCAAGAAGATCCGGAGGCAAGGCAGATAGTCCTACTTTTACAAACGGTTTATCCTTTCGGGTACTTGTTCTATGTATATAATCAGCAAATATTTCTTTTCCAACTCCGGTTTCGCCAACCAGAAGAACTGAACTATTTGAGTCTGCAATTTTATCTATTTTCTTTAAAATATCCCGAAGCTTGGAATTATTAGTCACAATATTAATCGGTTTATGAGTATCCATAAATATTTACTTTTTTGAAATTGATAATTAATATGATTGGTTTAAAACCGGGAACAGTAAGTAAGTTAATAAATTGGAATTCTCAACTCAACAGGTTGGGTGATAATTAAACATTTCACTTTATCTATAAGAAAGAAATATACTTACAAGATATGATTACAATTAAAAAAGGCGCCCTTAAAGCGCCTTTTTTATTCTAATGGGCAAATCCTTCTAGCAAAAGCTCTTCATTACCATTATCTCCGGTTGTCTTAATTCTAACTACAACTTTATTTCTGTTTATACTATCAGGTTCTGAATCCGTGAGTGTAAATCGATAATGAGTGAATAAAGAGTCTATAGTATCTCCAAATTTTATCTTTGTATCTCCTGTGATATCAACATCTCCGGCTTCAATTGCAACCTCAATGGTTTGTCCTTCAGCCATGGGATTACCGCGTAAATCGGCAACTGTATAGTTAAAAGTTTGAGAACTGTCATTCGGAATATCAATTTCTGTAGGTGTCACAGATAATTCTGGCAATCCGCTTAAAACGATAAAATTATGAACTTCAATAATTTCTTCATTTTCATCAGCGGTCTGAGCAGTTATCCAAGCTATACCATCTTCATTTGGCATAGGATAAGCAGTTAAAAAATCAACTCCTGCCCTACCCATATTATCTGTAAATGCAGAACCACCAATGATGCAAGCCGATGTTGTAAAATAGACGGCAGTTCCTGGTTTAACCGGATTACCATATTTGTCACCCAATATTGCGGTAACATGATTTACTGCATTTAATATACGATCTGGCATGTTCCTATCTTCTGGTCCTACTGAAAAATGATCTATGTCAGGAAATCCTCCATGAATAACCACAGCAACAGGTTTTGATTTAATGGGACGGCCAGGGTGATCTACAGCGGCAATTATTTGAACTACTCCTGCAGAATCACCGCTAAATAAGTAAGTTGTCACCTTTCCGTCACCACCTGTTTGAGCTGTACTTGGAGTAAAAAACAGCCCTCCACCAGGCGATCCACCCACATAAAAATTTAAATCCACACTATGGTCAGCATCTATCGGTGTGCCGGTTGAATCTAATACTACAAATGTAATTGCTGCAACTTCTTCAGAACCGCTTTCACGCACGCCTATACTTGTCGGTGTTACCTTTGATAAAATTATGCTGGCAGCATCACCGCTTGGCACTAATATATCATCGGTTGGAATCGGTCGTAAACTAATGCTGTCTTCGATTTCACCCGGTGATATCCATATAGTTGATGATGTATCTGCAATATAACCTGTAGGAGCGGCAATTAAATGAATTCCTTCTAAACTTTCAAGTTCAAATTCTAGTTCAAAAAAACCATATGTATCAGTACGAGTACTATTCTCAGTATGTTCCATAATCATTACAAGCGCAGCATGGATTGGTTCTAGATTTTCTGAATTTAAAACATAACCTGATAAGATAGCAGTTGAATCTGCACTAGAACCATCATCTCCTCCAGAATCTTCACAACTGTTTGTTGAGAGGAATAAAACAGGAAAAATAAGAAGTAATATCCATAATTTTTTCATTAGTATATCTCCACCATAAATGAAATATTTTCCTTTAAAAGAATGTTAACCAATAACAATATCATGATAATCGGAAGAATTCTCTGAATTTTAATTATTTATAGAAAAATATTTATAAGTTGTACAAAATTTTTAATATTTTTAAAATACGAGGAAATTTGTATAGATATTTAAGCAATTTGGAACTAACTATTTATTATATAGTTTTGAATCTATAAATAGATGAAATTTTAATAGGTTACAATCAAAATAAAGTTTTGACAACGCGGTTTGAAATGCGTATGTTATCAAACTTTTTAACTAAAACAAAGATCAAAATAACGGTCTTTCTTTAGAGGATTTGATCAACGAAGGCAATTTAGGTTTAATAAAAGCGGCTTATCGGTTTGATGAGACACGTGGTTTTAAATTTATTTCTTATGCGGTCTGGTGGATTCGTCAATCTATTTTACAAGCAATAGCTGAGCAATCCCGTTTAATTCGACTACCTCTCAACCGGGTTGGTATTTTGACAAAGATAAGCAAGACCCAGCGTATGCTGGAACAGGAATATGAGCGCGAACCTACCCATGATGAAATTGCTAATTCGATGGAAATGTATTCAGAAGAGATAACTTCTTCGATTATTAATGCAAAACGCCCAGTATCTATGGATGCCCCGTTAAATACATCTAGCAAAAATAGAATTATCGATATCCTTGAGAATCAACAACTTCCTGAAACCGATTCTGAAGTAATGGAAAATTCACTCAAACAGGAAGTTGAAGAAGTTCTTAAAAAGTTAACGGCCAGAGAAGCAAAAATTCTTAAACTTTATTACGGACTTGACGGTGAAAAACCCCATACACTAGAAGAAGTAGGATATATTTTTAAACTAACGCGTGAGCGGGTTCGTCAAATTAAAGAAAAAGCATTACAAAAACTTAGAAATAGTTCCACAAGTAAAGCATTAAGAATTTATTTAGGCTGATTTATTGTCAATTTTTAATAAAGCCCAGCTTTAAAGTTTAAGTTGGGCTTTTTTTATATAAACTGTTTTAACAAAAATTAAATTATTTTTAAAAGCAATATTTTAATCAATCCCCTTCTTTGCAATTATCTTTTCCTTTACAAAAAAATATTCAATTTTACACTTACCATATTTCAATCTGAATTATAATGTTAACATTTTTTAAAATTCAGGCGAAGATAATTACCTTAAATTCAGAAATAATTAATCAATAAATAACGGCGTTAAATATTATGATGAAAAAGACTTTGAACTTAATAGTTATTTTTACTTTATTTGCAATTTTACTCACAAATTGTACCCGATATGATAATCCTGAATTAAAGAAACAACCTTTTAAGGTAGCATATAATGTTATGGTAGATGAAAGCAGTGGTAATTATGAAGTATTTATAATGAATCTGGATGGTAGTGAAAAACAAAACATCACAAATTCCCCAGCTGTCGATTGGGTATATTATAGCTACAACAATAGGATATACTTTATTTCCGATCGTGATACGACACCAAAACTATTTTTTCTCTATCAAATGGATGCAGATGGAAATAATATAAAGCAAATCACAAAATTTCCGGTTGAAAATTCCTGGATTACAGGTCGGAATGAAGGTGAGGAACTTATTGTATCTTCATCAAAAGACAGTGCAAGGTACGAACTATATTTAATCGATAAAGAGGGTAATGAACTTAAGAGATTAACGAATAACAAATATTATGATAATGATCCCTGTTTTTCACCAGACGGCAAGCAAATTGTATTTCGTTCCAGAAGGCCCTGGGTTGATGAACTATGGATTATGGATGATAATGGTGAAAATGCTCGACAGCTAACTCATTATCCGGTAAAAGATTCAACTGCCGGTGATTTTCACTATCATGCTGGCCCCCCATTCTGGGAACCGAACAGAAATGTGATTACATTTATGTCTTATCAAAATTTCAATTATGATATTTATGAAATGAATCCGGATGGAAGTGATTTAAAACCATTACTGAGCGGACCTTTTGACGAAGGATGGCACAGCTGGTCTTCCGATGGCCGGTACCTTGCTTATGATGGAACCAATATCAAAGGAAATTATGATATCTATCTATTGGAATATAAATCACAAAAGATACATAGATTAACTCATGATGAGGAGTTTGAACAAGCACCTATTTTAGTTGATATTTTAAAGGAAGAAGATCAAAATAAGGAAAACTTGTAATCAAGTTATCCTTTTTTAATAATTTTATTACTAATGTAATTTACAATGTGTTTAACATCTATCCCTTCAGCTTCAGCACTATACGATGGTGCTATCCTGTGTCTGAGAACAGGCAGAGCCAAGTAATCAATATCTTCAATTTCCGGCGTATATCTATTGTGCAGTATAGATCTAACCTTGGCACCTAAAATCAGATATTGAGATGCTCGTGGTCCGGCTCCCCAACGAATCCATTCATTAATTTTATCATCGACTCCTTTTGATCCGCTGCGACTTGCTGATACGAGTTTAACCGTATAATCTATAACATTTTCTGCCACCGGAACTCTGCGGATTAGATTTTGAAATTCTATAATATCTTTTTTACTCAAAACTGGTTTTAGAGACAGATTCATATCTACAGTTGTTTGCTTTACAATTTCTACTTCCTGTTCGTAAGAAGGATAATCCAACCATAAACTAAACATAAAACGGTCCAGCTGTGCTTCTGGTAATGGATAGGTGCCCTCCTGCTCTATTGGATTTTGTGTGGCTAATACAAAAAATGGTTGATCCAATTTAAAAGATTGCCCCGCTGCAGTTACACGATATTCCTGCATAGCCTCAAGCAAAGCAGACTGCGTTTTAGGTGGCGTACGATTAATTTCATCGGCGAGAATAATATTTGCAAAGATAGGCCCCTGAATAAACTTAAATGCCTTCTGCCCGGTCGAACGATCTTCTTCCAGAATTTCAGTACCAGTGATATCTGAAGGCATTAAATCAGGTGTAAACTGGATCCGAGAAAATTTAAGATCTAGAATATCACCCAGAGTTCTGATTAACAAAGTCTTTGCCAAACCTGGCACACCAATCAGCAAACAATGACCGCGTGCGAACAAGGATATCAGCAATTGTTCAATAATATCATCCTGCCCAATAATGACCCTGGATAATTCCTGTTTTATGGTTCTAAATGCTTTGTTTATTGTCTCAGCAAGTTGGACATCATCTTGAGTCTTCGCTTTACTTTTATCACTATTCATTTAAAGTACATTTCCTTGAGATTCATACCTGTTTTATTTATATTGCGACCTGAATAAATCGAATTTAAGCTTCACGGCTAAATAAAAGCAAATTTGTATTTTATGCAAAAAAATATTCTTAACTATACGGAAAAAGAACTTGAGCAGGAATTGGCAATGTTTGGTGAACCGGCTTATCGCGCCCAGCAAATTTTCAAGGGTATTTATTCAAGTGGATGGCGACAATTTTCTCAATTTACGACGTTAACCAAAAATTTCAGAAGTCAATTAGATGATATCTTTAATATCGAAAATATAAAAGAAATCACATCAATCAAATCAGAGCTCGATGGAACAACAAAATTCCTCTGGCAACTCCCGGATAAAAATCGTATAGAAAGTGTGATTATTTATGAAGGCAAACGGGTAACTTTCTGTATCTCATCTCAGGTTGGCTGTGCCCTTGATTGCAAATTCTGCGCAACAGGCAAAATGGGAATTATTCGTAATTTAACACCGGGAGAAATTATAGAGCAGGTTCTACGAATGAAGGAAAAGAGTAATTATCCCCCTACAAACATTGTATACATGGGCATGGGCGAGCCCATGTTAAATTATGATGCCGTCATGCAGGCTGCTGATATTTTATCAGATCCCGAAGGTCTTTGTTTTAGCC
>JARRPN010000052.1:11637-19492 GCA_037382875.1 Calditrichaceae bacterium
AATTATGCCTGTTTCCCGAAAATATCCGATCGATAAATTAGTTGAAGCAGCTAAGTATTATACACAGAAGACTGGTAAACGTATTACATTTGAATATGTATTGATTAAAAATATTAATTCTTCTTTAGATGATGCCAAAAAGCTAATAGATCTTACACGGGATATCCCCTGCAAAATTAATGTTATTCCCTGCAATTCGGATGATCCCTTATACCAGCCACCATCCTGGGAAGAAGTGGAGGCGTTTGATCAATATGTAAACAAGCTGAATAGGACCATTACCGTTCGTAACAGAAAAGGATGGGAAATTAAAGCAGCCTGCGGCCAATTATATACAGCCACTAAAGCATAAAAGGAGGACAAGAAATACAGACTTTTTCAATTATGTTATTTAATTAATAATACATTTTGTGTAAATTGTAAAAACCGAAAAGAATGTTTCTAAGGAGAGATATGTATCTGATTTTATTTGGTGCTCCCGGGGTCGGAAAAGGCACACAAGCAAAAATGATTTCCAACTATTACAAAATTCCACAAATTTCTACCGGTGATATGTTACGTGAAGCTATTCGTAATGAAAGTGAATTTGGCAAACTAGCCAAGAGTTACATGGATAAAGGAAGCTTAGCTCCGGATGATTTAATTTTAAAAATTATCAAACAACGTATTTTACAACCCGATTGCAGCAACGGATTTATTCTGGATGGATTTCCTAGAACAATTGCGCAAGCTGAGGGGCTGGCCAAATTGATGCAAGAAATGAAGCTTCCACCATTTACGTTAGTAGAAATCAATGTTTCTGATCAGGCAATAATGGATCGGTTGCTGGGTCGAATGACCTGTTCTAAATGCGGCGCCGATTATAACAAACTAACTCGTCCGGCTCCTCCGAATAATATTTGCGAAGATTGTGGTGGAATAATTACAACACGTGATGATGATAATGAGGAAACCATTAAAAATCGCTTGAATGTATACCGGGAACAAACAGCACCTGTGAAAGAATTCTATACAAAACGTGGAAATTTTATAAATATTGATGGAAATAAATCTGTTGAACAGGTATACCATTCTATTATAAATGAACTTGACCAAATACAGGAAATACAGAGAACACAATAGGACAGTTTTATTAATCGGCCTTAGTATTCTCATAAATATATTTACACTGTGCCAATGCTCAGACCGGGATAGAAGTAATATATTCGATCCGAATTCTGAGATAGATACCTTGGATATCAGCTTATACATTACGTCCGCCGATTCTGTAATAAAAATCCATTGGTATGCACCGAGTAAAGTGGATTTTGTAGGTTTCAATTTATATCGTATGTCTGCAAATGACGATGCATTTCAACTCATTGCTTCATTCCCTGACAATCAATTTGATTATATTGATATGGATATATCAGACGATATCTCTTATCAATATTATCTCAGGGTTGTAGGAAAAGACAATGAATCACCACCGACAAAAGTATTAAATGTAACTCCGGGACCATTAGTATTTTATATATTGGATTACTGGGGATTTGCCATCTATAAACTGACTTACGATGTTGAACATATATTATCAACTCGATATACCAGCTGGATCCCTGAAAATATTGCATTTGAGTCATCGGGTGATTTGGTTATGATAACTTATCCCCAATTGCATTATTATGATGTATATTCTAGAAATACATCATTAATAGTTTTTTCTAGCAATGAGTTTAACAGACCTTTTGACTGCATTTATAACAGAAATCAAAACAAATTTTGGTTCACGGATAGCAGTGGATATTTATACAGTTTAGATCCATTGACTGAAATAGCCCAAGTAATAGATCAAAATTTAATTCAGCCGACTCAAATTATCTATTCAGATATTGGCATTTTTGTCTTGGATGAAAAGGCAGCTCAAGTTATAAGAGATGATATATCAGGGCAGCGTCAGGAAGTTATCGAAAATATGAGTGAAACTCATCTAATACGGCCAATTTATATTCATTATGCAAGTGAGTATGCAGAGTTGTATATTATCGACAGAGTTAGTAACGATAACCGTATTCTCTATAGGTATTCATTATTACCTGATAGTGCGGCTTTCGTTTATGACAATAAGTATCTGAACGGCGTTCAGGTTAATCCAACAAACCATACTATCTGGGTTTCAATTAACGAGCCTGAAAAGTCTGTTCTAATGCAACTTTCATCGGATGGTATTCGTCTGAAAGAGATAGCCGGATTTTCAGGAATATCGGATTTCAAATTTAACAATAAAACAAATACGCTTATCGTGGCTGATCCTGTGAACTATTTGGTTAAACATATAAGAACTGACGGCTCTGTAATTGGAAAGTTTGATAGAGCAGCCTATCCATCAAAGGTTTATGTTGAATGAAAAGAATTAATATTCCAAAATCATTTCTTCCTTTGATAATCGGAGTTCTGGTACTCATCACTCTGTTGTATGATGTTTTAAAATTTTACAGCTCTGTGAGTTTTACTTCTTGGAATTATATCAATGAAACCATTAATATATTAATTGTTGTTTTATACTACCTGTATCTTCGCACAAAGCCGTTTTATAATGAAACCAATGTGCAAAAAAACCTTAAAAACTTTATCAAACTGCTCGCATTGCTATATGTAACTGTATTTTCGTTCAAGTTAATACTAAAGCCGACATTTACAGCTGCTATATTTCCGCAACAACCTGAATCAATGATAGCTGTAGTTTATTCCAATATAGCTACATTAGCTGCAATCTTGCTATTTACACCGATTCTTATCACTTTAAAGAATTTGATTAAGTACAAACGTAAAAAACGTACTGGTTTATATTTTAGTATAACGCTAATATTTGCCTTAGCTACTGTTATTCTAACCGTAGTTTTTGTTGCGCCTCTGGACTTAAGTTTTCAGGATAATGCTTTATATAATAATATTACCTTTTCGGTTACAATGATCTTCCTGGTCATTATTGCGACACGAAACAGTTGGATAACCTATCTATCCAGAAGAGAGAAAATATATTTTTCAATCATAGGGATGGTCCTTGTATGGCTTATTTTAAAGCTTTTCGATATTACTTTTAAAGAACCGGTAACTGCGCATAGTCTTGCTTTGGGCGCTTTAGCCAATATTGGTTGGATCTTTCTATCTATTTACTCTGTCATGGCAACTTTATTTTTATTATTACAATTACCGACGGCTCGTGTATTTGACCGTAAAATGCGGGAAGTAAATTCACTTTATGATTTAAGCCGCACAATTTCTGCAGAATATGACCATGATAAGCTGGTACATATGGTTACCGACATGAGTACTGAAGTGATTGAATCAACATTTACCTGGTTGGAACTCTATGACGTGGTGCTTCAGTCCTTCAAAATTGGTGCCTATAAGAATCTGAACGATGAAGAAATTTTTATATTGCGCAATATGAAACGTTCCATCATTAATGATTTAATTTTATCTACTAAAAGAACGTATATCACCAATGATATACATAAAAGTGAATTTAGCAATTTATTTGATAACTTGGATAAAAAAGTTGGCTCATTTGCTGGTGTACCTTTGTTAAATTCCAAAGGTGATATTATTGGAATTTTATATTCAGCAAAATCTGCCATACTTGGTTTTGATCCCGATGATGTTAACCTATTAGAAGCCTATGCAAGTCAGGCAGCCATAGCTCTCGAAAATGCACAATTGTTGAAAATTTCTCTAGAACGAGAAAGAATGGAAAAAGAGCTGCAAATTGCCAGGGAGGTTCAACGCAGATTGCTTCCACAAAAAACTCCGGAGATTGAAAATCTGCAGATTGATACTTTAACTATTACTGCTTATGAAGTCGGTGGAGATTATTATGATTTCTTTAATAATAATAACGGCAATCTAGGTATGGTCATTGGCGATGTGAGCGGCAAAGGAACTTCTGCCGCATTTTATATGGCTGAAACCAAAGGTATAATTCAATCACTTGCAAGAAATTATTTATCGCCTAAGGATATTCTTATCAATACGAATAAGCTGCTCTACACTTCGATGGAAAAGAAATCCTTTATAAGTCTTTTAGCAGCTAATATCGATCTGAATAAAAAAAGTTTAACATTTGCCAGAGCGGGTCATTGTCCTATCATCCATTTTAACTCAAAAGTGAATGATACTTCAATGTTTAAAACAAAAGGAATTGCAGTTGGTCTGGATAGCGGGCAAATTTTTGACAGCACGCTGGAAGAATATAGAATAAAAGTACATAAAAATGATATCATAGCCTTTTATACAGATGGACTATCAGAAGCTCGAGCTGCCAATGGAGAAGAATTTGGCGAAGAAAGGTTATGTAAATTAATCAAAGAAAATTCTGGCCTGGAGGTAAAAGCTTTGAAAGAGGTTATTATTGATAATATTCTCGGATTTCTTGATGGTCAGAATTTACATGATGATTTAACACTGTTATTAATAAAATTGTAGTCTGTATTAAAGTTGGGAGGTAATTCATGAGCGGGTTTGATATATCTCGTTCTGATTTTGACAATGTAACTGCATTGCATTTATCCGGATTTCTTGATGCTCATACGGTACCCGTTTTTGAGGATGCAATACAAGGCTTGTTAAAAGAAAACATTTTTAATATTATTGTGAATATGCAGAATCTGGATTATATAAGTAGCGCCGGATTAGGCGTATTTATGGGTTTTATCGAAGAAATTCGAGAGCAAGGTGGTGATATAAAATTATCTAATCTTTCATCTAAAGTATACAAAGTTTTTGATTTGCTGGGCTTTCCTGCACTGTTCGAAATATTTGATGATGAAAACAGCGCGAAATCTAAGTTTGGCCATTCTAAATAAGAAACTTTTCACTTTATATTTCGAATCTAAAGATTAGAGAAGACTATGAAAAAAATGAGAAAACAAAAGTTCAAGTTGAAAATTTCCAGTGCCACAGAAAACCTGGAAATTATACGCGAATTCATCAATAATCTTGCCACAAAAGCCGGATTCGATGAAGAACGCGTTGATCAAATTGAACTGGCTGTTGATGAAGCTTGTACAAATGTCATTAAACACGCCTATAAATACAGTACAGAAAGAATGCTAGATATTTCTGTATTTCTTGATAATGAAAAAATGGAAATAGTAATAATGGATAAGGGTGGCGGATTTAATCCTGATAAATTGCCTGTTCCTAATCTGGAAAAATATATGCGTGTGGCCAAAGTAGGCGGATTGGGAATTCACCTGATGCGTACATTGATGGATGAGGTCAATTTCTCAATTAATCCGGGTAAGAAAAATCAAGTATCCTTAGTTAAATACTTAAGCCGGAAATCTGCCTAAAATGGTTGATCATCTAGAAAGTTTTAAAGAACGTAACCAATCTAAATTACAGACTGAAGAATTGGACCGACGCCATATTGAATTATTGGCACTGTTTGAAATAAGCCAAACCTTAAGCTCATCTTTAAACCTAAAATCGATCCTTGATACCATTTTATTAGTACCTATGGGCCGTATGATGATCAGTCGTGGCCTTGTTATGCTTCAGGATGAACCACATGAATTTAAAGTTAAAAACATAAAAGGTCTTCCCTATTCTTTGCTCGAAAAACAAATTCATATATCATCAATCCCTGACCATCCAATTTTTATTAGTAATACTGAAAAAAGTGAGGATTGGATTTCATTTTTATTCGATTCACATATCGAGTTGCTTATACCACTGATATCCACACATAAGCAACGCGGTTTTATAGGCTATGGCAATAAACTTAATAAACAATCCTATACAGATGAAGAAATAGAATTTTTATCTTCATTGAGTAATATTGCCGTTCAGTCCATCGAGAATGCCATCGTATTTGAACAATTGAATTCTGTAAACCTTGAACTGGACAAAAAAGTACAAGAACTCAATACACTCTTCGAGATAGGGAAAGAATTTAATCATATATTTGACGAGGAGGGGATCTTAAAACAGCTATCCTACTCATTAATGGGTCAAATGTTGATCAATCAATTTTTTATTGCGCTTAAGACAGATGATACTTTAAATATCGTATATAAAAAAGGTTCACTCTTTACTTCAGATAATTTGAACAAATGCATGATATTTTGCAATAAGATGTCTAATATTCTACAACCTATAATATTAAGTGAAAGCGATCAATATGATCAATTATACGATATAGGTGTTCGGGCTATTGTACCGATGAATATACAAAATGAGAATGGCGGTTATATTTTTCTTGGAGAAAAATTAGATAAAAGTGATATTAATAAAAATAATCTGGATTTCTTAACCACTTTAGGCAATATGACAATGATGTCAATTGAAAACGCCAGACTATTTAAAGAAACTTTAGAAAAACAAACTCTTGAAGAAGAATTAAATTTAGCAAAGAATATTCAACAACGACTTCTCCCGGAAAAAATGCCCGATATTTCAAATTTTGATATACATGGCTTTAATCTAGCCAGCAAACAAGTTGGCGGCGATTATTTTGACGTTATCAAACTTAATAATCAGGAATATTTTTTAACCATTGCCGATGTTTCCGGAAAGGGTATGCCGGCTTCCCTGCTTATGTCTAACTTGCAGGCTGGTCTAAAAACATTATCATTTGAGAATAATTCTCTTTCTGAAATGACCGGAAAGTTAAATAATCTAATCCACAGCAATACATCAATTGAAAAATATATTACATTTTTTATTCTTAAAATAAACACTAGAGATGGTAAAATTGAATATGTCAATGCGGGCCACAATCCTCCACTATTAATTGCGGCCGATAATTCCTGCCGAAAACTTGAAGAAGGTGGTATAATATTGGGTATGATGAAAGATGTGGAATTTGAGACCGGCTATGATACTCTTTCTAAGGGAGAATGTATTACCATGTTTACTGATGGTGTCACAGAAGCTATGGATAAGGATAGTATTGAATTTGGTGAAGATGCTGTGATTAGATATTTTCAGGATCACTTTAGAAATCATTCCTGTGAACAATTAAATCTTGGTTTATTGGAACAATTAAGATCATATTGTGGTGATCCAACTAAATCGGATGATGTTACTATTCTTACAATTAAATCAATAAATCAATAACTCTTTAAAGCAATAATAATTATCTACTCTATGTACTTACATTATCTTGATCTATATACGCCTAATCAATAAATTTCCGGCTTTATTAACTGTATAATATTTCATACACTTTTTACTTTTCACGGAGTGAAAATAAAATTTGCACAAAATATTAGAAAACTTATTTCAAATTATAGTTGGAATTATTCTATTCTACCTCCTTCAATTCATATTGGAGAATCTAATTCCCTTCCCGGATATGATTTCATTTGTTGTTACATTGGTTATTATACTTTTTTACTATGAAAAGTCTTCCGCTTTCTTAAGCAGATATGTAATCAGGGATTATTTCATGAATATATCCGAAGCGGAAAGATCACTTGAAATTCTTAATGACAACCTGAACAGGTCCGTACATTATTATGAAATTACAAAGCTCATCTCAGAGACTTTTGATTCTGTATTAGAATATATTCCTTATGCTTTTTATATATTGGAAAATAACCGATTTTATTTACTCCATTACAGAAATGTGGATGAACAAAGTGAAATTTTATTGACAAATTTAAAAAATGAAAATTTTAAATCATTATCCAGAGATACGTTTGTATTAAATGAATTAGAAAAACTTAATTTTGATCATGCATTTTTAAATCACTTTAAAGAAGCCGGTTTAGTCTCTGTTTTTCCATTTTGGGGGCATGAACAGATATTTGCTCTGCTGTTCACGAATGTATCAAAAATTAAATTTATTAAAGAAAAGTCAACACAAAAA
>JARRPN010000053.1:0-7985 GCA_037382875.1 Calditrichaceae bacterium
ATTTTTATCTCCTTCCAATCATGTACAAAACTTGATGAAGCTGATCAAAATGATCAAAGTCTTGTCGATGTGTATGGACAAATTATGGTGAGTGGTAATCAAATTGTTGATCAAAATAATAGACCAATCACTTTACATGGAATGAGCCTGTTCTGGAGCCAATGGATGGGCAAGTATTACAATTATGATTGTATAAAGTGGCTTCGGGATGACTGGAAATGTACAGTTATCAGGGCAGCTTTAGGCATAGAATCTGGCGGCTATCTGGACAATCCTAGACCGGAAAAGCACGTATAATAGATGTGGTTGATGCTTGTATTGATTCCACATCTGTTGAAGCATGGTGCGATTTTATGGATCAAAATATGATAAGCTGGTGTAACTGGTCCATTGCAGATAAGGCTGAAACAGCGGCGACCCTACTACCAAGTGCAGATCCAAATGGTGGATGGTCTGATTCTGATTTATCAGAATCCGGGATGCTCATTAGACAAAAGTTAATTGAATGGTATGATATATTAAATTAAAATCAAATTAAGCTTAACAATGTTTACCGAGTTGTTTTTAAGAGTTATTTAATAAGTTTTTTAATATAAGCATGAATTATCATTTTGAAGTAAATTTTCAATCGATTATTCCGATTAATTTATATTACAAGTTTGATTTTGAATGTTATATAAATTAGTCAATTTTGAGGTAGACCCCATTATTAATTTATTTTTAAAAATCTGTATTAAATCGAATTTTTATATCACATTAGTTAGGATAATATCGATCAGTTTAATTCTTTCTATCTTACACGTTAAAGTATATGCAAAAGATCAGAACTTAAAGTTTAAGCATCTTACGGTTGACGATGGGTTGTCACATTCCTGGATTTTAGACATTCTGCAGGATAAATATCATTTTATGTGGTTTGCCGCTGCAAACGGCCTGAATAAATATGATGGTTATACATTCGAAGTTTTTCAACATTCCAGTTCTGATAGCTCTTCTATCCCTCAAAGTATCGTATCAGATATTTTTGAAGATTCACAGGGAATTATCTGGATAGGAACAGGGGATGGTTTAAGTAGATTTAATAGAGAAAATAATAATTTTATAAATTACTATCCCGATAGTACTTCTCTAAGTATCTTGGGACATCTTGTTCAGTCTATCATTGAAGATCATGAAGGGAGACTATGGATTTCTACCTCACAAGGACTTAATCTATATGACCGGGATACGGATAGATTTACTCAATTTAGATATCCAAATCAAAATTTAAATCAAATTTCTCCTCCAAGCCCTTTGGGCGATATGTTAGCTGATAAATATGGGAATATATGGATAGGTACTTTGGAATATGGGCTTATACGATTTAACATAGAAGACAAATCATTTAAACAATATATTTTAGTTACCGATCGCAAAGAAACGATTTCAAATAGTTCTGTCACATCTATTAAACTAATAGATAATACTCTATGGATTGGTACCTTGGGTAGTGGCCTATTTAAATTGAATGTTAAAGAAAATGATGAGACGAATTTTATTAACTATAGGCATGATCCAAAAGATCCTACGAGTTTAAATCATAATAATATACTATCCCTTCTTTCCACACCCGAAAATAAAATATGGATCGGTACAGAAAATTTTGGACTTGATTCATTTGATCCTGAAACCGGTAAATTTTTTCATAATATGTCTGATGATAATGATCCTTATAGCTTAAACAATAGTTCCGTGTATTCACTTTTTAAGGATTCATCAAACAACATATGGGTGGGCACATATGCCGGCGGGATCAATGTATCTTTTGTTAATCTACAGGATTTTGAATTATATAGAAATACAGGTCAAAAAAATTCTATCAGCAACAATGTAATCACATCATTTCTAGAAGATGACCAGGGAAATTTGTGGATTGGAACTGATGGCGGGGGATTAAATTATTGGGACCGGAAGACAGGTATATTTGATGCATATTCTACAAAAAACACTAATCTGATTTCAGATGCGATTCAATCCTTGGCGTATGATATGGATGGCAATTTATGGATTAGTTCCTGGGAAGGAGGTATAAGCAGATTTGATGAACGTACGCATATATTTTATCATATAACATCAAATGAAGGATTACCGGATAACAATGTTATTAGTTTTATAATTGATAACAAAAATCGGATTTGGGCTGGATGTTTTTTTAGTGGTTTGGTGCTCCTGGATAAAAACGGTATTAAGCATAAAATATTTAATCATGTAAATAGTGGACTTAAGGATGAATCTGTTCGTTTATTGCATGAAATGGATGATGGAATAATAGTTGTCGGTACGGATAATGGCGTATTTTTCTTTAATCCAAATGATGAAACGTTTAAAATGTATCAAAAAGAGCGGGATAATATAAATAGCCTGAGCGGAAATCAGATATATGCGATAGCAGAACAGAATAATGGTATTTTATGGTTTGGTACTGGTTATGGATTAAATCGCTTTGATTTGAAGACCAAACAATTTTCACATTTTTTTAAAAAGAATGGATTACCGAGCAATATGATCGTAGGACTCGAGTTTGATGCTAAAGGTGATTTATGGATAAGTACTGATAAAGGACTGGCTTGCATGAATGTCCAAAATAAGAAGATCAAAACCTATACAATAAGTGATGGCTTGCAGGGAAATCAGTTCAATATTCGTAGTCATTATCTTACAAGAGAAAATGAACTTCTATTTGGCGGCACCAAAGGATTCAATATTTTTCATCCTGAGAGTCTAAAAACAAATATTAAGGTTCCAAAGTTGGTGTTTACAAATTTTCAAATTTTCAATGAATCAGTCCTAATTGGAAATAATGAACCACTTGAAAAACATATTAGTGTTGCCCAGGAAATAGATTTAACCTACAAACAATCGGTATTCTCATTGGAATTTGCGGCACTTAGTTATGAAGCGCCTGAATTAAATCAATATGCCTATAAAATGGAAGGATTTGATGAAGAATGGACGTATTGTGGGAATAAACGAAATGCTACCTATACGAATCTTTCTCCGGGTGAATATACATTTCGTGTCAAAGCATCTAATAACGATGGGTATTGGAATGAGAGTGGTAAATCCATTCGGATAATTATACACCCACCATATTGGCAGACAATTTGGTTTCGCATTACAGTGGTTCTGGTAATACTTATAATTATCTCCACCTTTCATATCGGACGTATAAATAACGAAAAGGCTCGTAATCGTTTGCTTGAGGAAAGTGTGGAAGAACGTACTAAGGAATTAAAAGCATTGAATGACGAATTGGAATCATTTGCGTTCTCTGTGTCACATGATTTAAGGGCGCCTTTAAGAACAATTAATGGATTTACAGAAATTATTAATCAGGATCATTACGATGATTTATCTGAGGAACTAAAAGAGTATTTTAACAAGATTAATGTTGCAGGTACAAGGATGGGGCAACTGATAGAAGATCTTTTAAAATTGACACGTATAGGTCGTCTTGATATGGAGATGAGTCGTATAAGTATGAGTACACTTGTGCATGAGATATATGATCATCTTAGATTGAGTGATCCGGAAAGAAAGGTCACTTTTAAAATTCAGCCGGATTTAAAAGCATTTGCAGATAAGAGATTAGTACGTATCCTTTTAGATAATCTTATTCAAAATGCCTGGAAATATACTCGCAACGAATCTAATGCACTTATTGAATTCGGTAGAGTGAAAGATAAACCAGTACCATCCTACTATATTAAAGATAATGGCGTGGGTTTTGACATGAGCTTTGCACATAAACTTTTTAATCCATTTGTTCGACTGCATAATGAAAATGAATTTGAGGGTACTGGGGTTGGTTTAGCCACCGTAAAAAGGATCGTAGATAGGCACAATGGACAAATTTGGATTAAGAGTGGTGTCAATAAAGGTACAACTGTATTCTTCAATTTTGGAATATCTTAAATCCAAAAATTCTTATTCAGACCTGCCCATCCTTGCAGCTTTTTCAAGTATTGCGGGAATAGCCTCATCCATCATGAATTTGATTTCATCATAACGAAAAGTTCTCTGTTCAAACGGCAATTTGTCAAATGATTTAAGAAAACGTTCTTCAAATTCATTAAAATTTGATCCATAGATATGATAACTATCAGCCTGATGAACATATCTGCCTAGTTTGACTGCACGTTTTGATATTTCAGCAATCCGATCAGCAATTTTCTTTTGTAACTGAGCTAATGCAAACATATTCATAAAAGCCGCACGATATGCATCGTTGGAGCGAAAACGGATATTCATATTTAATAGCCATTCGTTATTATCGCCGGGAAGCATACGACACCAAACACTCTGCAGACATGCCGGATCATAACAGAAATTATCTTCCCACACTTTCCATGTTATTGCCTGCGCTCTGCGGGAATAGGGTGTTTTGGCAATTTTTTGCGCAATGAACTCTATTTGATCGAAAGGTTTTTTAAGTCCGGGTACGGCATAATCAAATAACCGTTGATGATACGTATATTCCCAACGCGTATCATTGGCATCATCCTCTGGTTTACGGATACAATGATCCTTTATGCCATCCAGCACTTCCATTACATATTCCTGTAAATCTTCCAGTCCTCCGGGAATATCGCGATGGATCATCGGTTCAGCCAGGGGATCTTTCACCACCATCATCATTGTACTGTCTTTGCTGGGTTGATCTTCAGATTTATCGTATTCTGTTTTAACATTGCAACCGTTTTTATATAACGAAAGTAATGATTTTTCCCAAGCATCCGGTAAATTTTCACCTTCAACAAACAGAACAGGAATATTACCTCTCATCTGCTGAGCTCCTAATAGTATTAAAATTTTATTGTTTGCAATGTGGGTGTAATTTGGGAAAAAAATAAAATACTTCCAATTATTTTTTCAAATACTTTATTATCCACTTAGCTACTTGGGGATCAATCAAAATACGTTTATGTCCTAGTCCAGTAGTTGTTTTTATGTGGATATTTTTATATGTGTTTGAAATTTTCTTTGAATCAATATGAGGAGTTACTGTATCATCTTTATCATGAATGATTAGTAATTCCTGTTCAATTGATTTAACTAGATTTACTGGATTATCATTTTTTAGATTGTAATCAAAAGTTTGTTCATATTCATATATTAATTTGTATAAAACATTAATAGAAATTCCATAAGAGAGGAATGTATCCTCAAGAATTTTTTGAATATTTAATGCAGGAGCTAGCAATATAATTTTTTTGAATATGTTTTCTTTTGAAATAGTATTAATTATAGCAGATGCTCCGAAAGAATGTCCGATAAGACCCAAAATATTTTCAGGTTTAACGAAACTTATAAGCCTACGCACAGCATCGGTCATCTGAAAATAACTAGAGCTTGTGCCCTCTGACTGTCCGTGAGCAGGTCCATCGAAGATTATTACTGAATATCCTGCCGAAATCAATCGCCTAATAATATAGATGAATTGAGATCCATGTCCGTTCCATCCATGTGCCAAGAGTATATAGGGGCCATCACCCCATCTCCAGCATTTTATCGTTTTTTGATGTAATTGAAATTCAAAAGATGTACTTCCATTTAATAAGTCAATTTCCTGATCTGTAACAGGATAATGATTAGGTGAAAAAAATTGTTTTTTGATAAAATTTTCGACTGATATAGGAAATAAATTATGTAAAAATAAAATTGTTAAACGAACAATATGGCGCCTGTAATTATAACGAACGTTCGTGCTTTTATGTTGTATATTAGAATATTTTTTTGGCATTTGGTTATTCTTTTCAATTTTTTGATTTGTATTTTAAAAGAAGTTGATCCAGTGCAACTTCCTGTTTCTGGGTTACTTGTTTATCATCCAGAAGTTTATAATAGTAATGAAATCCTAATAATAAGGAATATAGATCAAAAGCAAATTGATCGACATCGATTCCTTCCTTGAACTCCCCTACTTTAATTGCAGAACTAGCTATACGACGTAATGCATCTATCCATTGTTCCTGTTGCTGAATTAACAAATTTCTTACTCTGCCCGGTCTACTGCTATACTCTGTACCTGCAGTAACAAAAATACAACCACCGGAAATCTTGTTTCCCCATTCAATCCAATTTTTTACAAGGGTCTTTATCCGTTCAATTCCTCCGGGTACTTTTAATGCAGGGTGAATCACTTTTTGAGTGAAGTCATTAGCAGCATGTTTCAGTATTTCCAACTGCAAATTTTCTTTAGATTTAAAATGAGCAAATAATCCGCTTTTAGATAGATTGGTTTCTTTTGCCAGTAATCCTATTGTAATACATTCCAAACCCAGCTGACTGGCCATTTCCAAACCACGTTCAATAATATCATGTTTTGTGCTGATTCCATTTGCCATATATGCAAAATAGCACGATCGTTCGTATTATGCAAATAATTTTACCTTCTTTTTCTTCTTAAAACCAGAATATTTCCTAACGAGATTAAAATGATACCGATTAATACGAAAAGATTCCAACGATAATCTTCAAAAATTGTGGATAAAATAATAGCAATTACGGGAATTACAAGCGTAGTATAACCAGCCTTATCGGCTCCGATGTTTCCAAGAAGTGTAAGATAGCAAGTAAAAGCGACCACGGATCCCAAAATACTTAAATAAAGTAATGATAAGATATATGGAATTGATACATCGAAAACTATAGGTTTATTCATTGAAATAGCTAAAATTAACATTAAGATAGAACCATATAACATGCCGAAGGCATTATTTTGTATAACCGGAATTTTTTTCTTTTGATTATAGGCTGAGGATATGTTGCCTAATGATGCTGAAATTGCGCCAATAAATGCAATTATTAGAGCTATCGAATTTTGGCTTGATAAATTAAAGCCAATAATTTCGTTTTTAAATACAAATGAAATTCCAATAAAACCAACAATAGCTCCCATAACCACTAATAATCGAATTTTTGATTTTAAAAATAATGTCCCGAAAATGATATTTAAAAATACAATACTAGAAAAAACAATTGCAACCAATCCACTTGTAAGATGTTGTTCAGCTAGATACACAAGCCAGTAATTTAGTCCAAACAATAGAGCCCCTTGTAAAGCCATCTGCATATGTTGTTTAAGCGAGTATTTTATTTTTGTTTTTGTTAAAAAGAGATATATAAATAAAATCAATGCGGCCAGTAAAAACCTATAAAATATGGAAATTAAAGGATCTACTACACCAAGCTGAAATTTAATAACCAGCCAGGTTGAACCCCAAATAAGAATTGCAGTAACAAAAAGTAATATATTCTTCATGTAATGAATTAAACTATTTAATTATCCTTTTTTAAAAATTAAATTTTAAATATGACAATTGAAATAAATTTAATTCTGATAGGAAACCTATGAAAGTTTATTTTCTCATCTTTATACTTTTTCAATTTTTACTTAACTTAATCTGATTTTAAACAAGGAGTGCTGAATGGAACTGCATATTGTAGATATTAGTATTATCGCCGCGTATATTCTCTCGACAATATTTATTGGATTTTATATTTCAAAAAAAGCTTCAAAAGATATTAACTCATATTTTCTTGGTGGAAATAAGATTCCCTGGTATATCTTAGGTGTTTCAAATGCATCTGGAATGTTTGATATCACCGGAACCATGTGGTTGGTATATCTAACATTTGTTTATGGTTTAAAAGGCATCTTTATTCCATGGACCTGGCCGGTATTTAATCAGATATTTCTAATGATTTTTCTATCAAAATGGTTAAGAAGGTCAAATGTAATGACTGGAGCCGAATGGCTGAAAACACGATTTGGCTATGGAAAAGGTTCAAAGCTCTCACATATTATTATAGTTGTTTTTGCCCTGGTTAGTGTTATTGGTTTTCTAGCTTACGGGTTTAAAGGAATAGGAAAATTTTCTGCCCAATTTTTGCCTTGGGATCTAACACCCAACATGTATGCTCTCATATTTATGAGTATCACA
>JARRPN010000053.1:8101-8785 GCA_037382875.1 Calditrichaceae bacterium
GTACTCACCGAGTTAATTCAATTTATTATAATGACTATTGCTTCAATAGCAATTGGGATTATTGCAATAAATCAGGTTAATCCGGATGTTCTGGCAACGATGATCCCGGAAGGCTGGAATAGTCTCCGGTTTGGATGGGAATTAAATTTAGACTGGTCCGGAATACTTGACTCAGTCAATGGAAAAATTGCCGGAGATGGGTATTCCTTATTTATGCTGTTTTTTGGGATGGTACTGTTTAAAGGCTTTCTGGTTAGTGCTGCTGGTCCGGCGCCGAACTATGATATGCAACGAATTCTAGCCACAAAATCACCTGCAGAGGCATCAAAAATGAGTGGTATGGTAAACGTTGCATTATTCTTTCCGCGTTATATGCTAATCGGTGGATTATCAGTTCTGGCAATAGTATTTTTTAATTCTGAATTAAATGCAATGGGTGATGCTATCGATTTTGAATTAATCTTACCCTATGCGATGCAAAATTTTGTTCCTGTCGGCTTACTGGGAATTATCATGGCAGGATTACTTGCCGCTTTTATGTCTACCTTTGCTGCTACGGTTAATGCAGCGACTGCATATATCGTAAATGATATATATAAACGGTTTATAAATCCGGATGCGCCGGCTAAAAGATATGTATACATGAGCTACATTTGTACTTTTGCGGTAGTAGCTGTTGGTGTT
>JARRPN010000054.1:0-1250 GCA_037382875.1 Calditrichaceae bacterium
TTTAAGACTTATGATATCAGATTATCACATACATACGAAACGATGTAAACATGCTGAAGGTGAGATGCGGGAATATGTTGAAAAAACCATCGAACTTCAAATTTCCGAAATTGCTTTTACTGATCATATTCCTCTGCCGGATAATTTTGATTCAGCCCATCGCATGGCTCTAAATGAACTGGAAGATTATCTGAATGATATTAAAACATTGCAAGACCAATATCCGGAAATAAAAATACATACCGGTATAGAAGCTGACTTTTACGACGGTTTTGAAGAATTTTTATATCAAACATGCCAGCGGTTTAATTTTGATATCAGCATAATGTCGGTTCATTTCATCAAGGGCTGGCCAAAGAATAACTGGGTATTTTCTTATTATTTTCCAAATCGTCCAATTCAGGAAATCTACTCTGATTACCTGCAAGCCTTAAAAAAAGGTATCAATACAGGATTATTTGACATAGTCGGTCATCTTGATTTAATAAAAGACGAGGATTTCCCTCTATTGAAAACAAATAAATCTGAATTGCTGGATGTTCTAAAATGTGTTAAAACTCAGTCTATGGCAGTGGAAATAAATACATCCGGATTGCGTAAAGAAATCAACGATACATACCCAAATTTGAATGTACTGCCTATCCTGGATAAATATCAAATTCCGGTTACATTTGGATCGGATGCGCATAAACCGGAGCAGGTTGGCTTCCAGTTTGAAACTATTGAACAAGAGCTGTCCAATTATCCGAATATAAAAGTTGCAAATATAACCGAGGCTGGATTAAAATGAATGAAATTAAGAACAGTATTAATAAAGATATACCAGATATATTAAAAAATTACAAAAACATCGCCATAGTAGGCTTATCCGATAAACCGGATAGAACCAGCTACCGGGTAGGTGCCTATATCAAAAAGGCTGGATATCATATTATTCCAGTTAATCCTAACTATGAATCCGTAATGGATTTGAAGTGTTATAATACACTGGAAGAAATCCCGGAACCTGTCGATATCGTAAATATTTTTCGCAAATCAGAAGATGTACTTCCAGTAGTTCAGGACGCAATAAAAATAAATGCCAAGGTGGTCTGGATGCAGCTGGGTATTGTAAATGAAGAAGCTGCTAAGTTGGCTCTCGATGCCGGGTTGCAGGTAATCATGAATCGGTGTATTAAAATTGAACATTCAATGTTATAGTTATTGCATAAATATACTATAATTTGTATATAAAATTTCCCCTAAATTAT
>JARRPN010000054.1:1305-15918 GCA_037382875.1 Calditrichaceae bacterium
CGAAATAGTAAAAAGAAAAAATATTTTGCAACTTCAAAATAATAATTCCGTAATACTCATTGAAGGTTGTTAGAGGAGAAAAATTATAATTGTATAACAATACAATGGAGGCAATCATGAGGCAATCGTTTTTTAGGTTCACCATCCTGGCATTAGCCACAGTATTTTTATCATTAAGTACCGTCCTTGCAACTGAATCCGAGAATGTAAATTGGGATCGATTCAGTGAAGGCTTAAAAATGGCACTTAAGTCTGATAATTTGGGTGTCAAACTTTCTGCTATGCAGCTGGTCATTAAGTATGGCGATAAAGTTGATGTTACAGATGCCCGTTATGATGTAATGGATACCTTTCTTTACAGTAAGGATCGCAGAGTTCGTCAGCTTGCTTTGGTAACTTTGGCTAAAATTAATAACACATTTGATATGGGTTTGCTGGAACTACAGTTAAATTTCGAAGATGATCCTGTAATTAAAAATCAGATGGCTGCCGTTTTAATCGCTGCTGATCGTTTGAGTGTGCCGGCTAAATATGCCGTTATAGAAAAAAACGTGGGAAGTAATACAACACCCTAATTTATTATTCTAAAATAACACAAAACCCTGTGCCTGAGGGCGCGGGGTTTTTTTATGGATTTAATCCAAGCTCCGTCGCCACCTTATTCATCGCCTGAATCACAAACATCACATGCTCATCAAAATCAACACCCAGTTCTTCCGCACCTTTTCGAATTTCTTCGCGATTTACTTTAGCTGCAAATCTCTTATCCTTCATCTTTTTCTTGACCGATTTTACTTTTACCTCACTTAATGCTTTCGTTGGGCGTACTAACGTAACAGCAGTTATAAAACCGGAAAGCTCATCGACTGCAAAAAGAACTTTTGCCATTAATGTTTCTCTAGGCACACCGGTAAATTCAGCGTGTCCCATGATGGCCGTACGTATTTCATCCGATAAACCTTTTTCCTTTAGAATTTCCGATCCTTTATATGGATGATTATCCGGAAACTTTTCATAATCAAAATCATGAAGTAAACCAACCGCTCCCCAAAGCTCTATATCCTTATTGTATTTATCTGCATAAGCGCGCATGGCTGCTTCAACCGCATAGGCATGCTTTAAAAGACTTTCACTTTTTGTATATTCTTTTAATATTTGAAGTGCTTCATTACGATTCATTATTTATCCTCCGATAATTTCAGATAAATTAACCACACAAAACGTTACCACAATTAACATTTAGTATTTCACCGGTAATGGCTCGGGCAAAATCCGAAACCAGGAAAGCAACCGGCCCGGCAATGTCTTCGGGATCGGCTATAAAACCCAGTGGAATTTGGGATAGAATTTTGTTCCGGTCTTTCTGTAAAGTAGCTTCGCTCATATCTGTTATAACCCAGCCCGGTGCCACACAATTTACGTGTATACCATCAGGACCAAGTTCTGTTGCAAGTGATTTAGTAAAACTGATAATAGCACCTTTAGTAGCTGCATAATGCGAGTAAAATGCTTCCCCTCGCTGCCCTGCTGTTGAAGAAATATTTACAATATGCCCCTTTATATTTTTATCTCTCATCTGTTTTACGATATAACTCGAAAAATAGTATACACTATCCAGATTAATTTGAATCGTTCTCCGCCATTCATCAACTTTCATTTCATCAACTTTGCCGTATTCCCATATACCGGCATTGTTAACCAAAGTATCAATAGATCCAAATTCCTTTAACATTTTATCTACAAAATGCTTTGTCTCCTGATAATCGCTTACATCGCATTCATCAAAGAGTATAGTCCCGGAATTAGCTGAACAAGACTCTGCTAATTCTGAAGCTGCCCGATAATTTTTATTATAATTAAAAGCAACATTTGCCCCTGCCTGACTAAACAATTTAACAATAGCCGCACCGATACCCCGGCTGCCGCCAGTAACAAGGATATTTCTACTTTCAAAATTGAACATTTATAACTCCCTGACATTAAAATACGATCTAAATAGTTTTACTTTGTTTGTTTAATATGCGGATTTTCTGTAAAATGTCAAAATATTTTAGTATTAATACTTTATAACTAACAGGAGAAAATATGAAAAAGATTGTTCTGAGTATATTCAGTTTGTCTTTAATGCTTTTATTTATGGCCTGCAGTAAAGGTGAGGTAACTACCGATTCCGGATTAAAATATACCGATTTAGTTGTCGGTAAGGGTGATACTCCACAAAAAGGACAGACCGTAGTCGTTCACTATACAGGCATGTTAGAAGACGGTAAAAAATTTGACAGTTCATATGACAGAAATGCGCCTATTGAATTTGTTATAGGGACTGGACAAATGATACCGGGTTTTGATGAAGGTATCCAGACTATGCAAAAAGGTGGAAAAAGAAGGATGGTGATTCCACCTTATTTAGCCTATGGAAGTGGAGGAATCCCCAATTTAATTCCACCGGATGCAACGATTATTTTTGAAGTAGAGTTGGTGGACATTAAATAAATAACAGGGTCTGTTTGCAGACCCTTTTTAATTTTATGCGTTATCTGCTTCAACCGCTTCAAACAATTGTTGAGTAAAATCCGGGACAGCAGACATGATACGATTCCAGCTGGGAATCATAGGTAATTCCATGGGATTTGCCAGAAACTGATCACCTGCAATAATAATACTGCGCAGGAAAACCTCTATCGCTTGTTCCTCAGCGTGTCGGTCATATTTTAATCCGTTCAAAGCAGAGTCACCGGCATATTTTTCAATAAAATCAAGAGCAGTGCGTAAATAAGTGGCTTTTATGGTACGAAAGAATTGATCAGAAAATATTACCCCCATTCCAGCCAGAACCCGATAAAATGATTTGGCAATATCAATGGACATCTTTGACAAGCCGGCATTCGGATTATCCTCTGATAGAGCCTGATGTTTATGATCATATAGATCGAGAATATCGACCTGGCACATTTGGTTTTTAGCAAAATTTCGATAGATCTCATTAAGCATGCCTATTTCCAGCCCCCAGTCCGTAGGTAAACGCAAACGTACCGCTACATCACGGAAAAGTGACATTTCGCCGGAAAGCGGATAACGAAATGAATCAATGTAATGAAGATAATCCACATCACCCAGAATTCGTTTAAGTGAGCGAATTAATGGAGTCACAAATAGGCGGGCAACTCTTCCGTTTAGCTGATCAGATACACGACTATAATATCCTTTACAAAATCGGTAATTTAAAGTAGGAGCTGTTACCGGGAAAACCAGGCGGGCTAATAAACCCCGTTCATAGGTTAAAATATCGCAATCGTGCACAGCAAAAATCCGCGCTTTATTGGATGCGATTAAGTATCCCAAACACATCCACACATTTCGCCCTTTACCCTGACCACCCCGAAAAAGATCTTTTTCATCAAGTAGATCATAGAGTTTTTGAATCCTTGGTCCACTTTGCCAAAGCACTCTATGAAGTTGTGGAAGCTGATCAAAAAATTTCTTTGCTGATTTAAACTGTTTCTCATCAGCACCATCTAATCCAATTACTATCTCAGAAAGATATGGTACCTTTTTTAACTCTTCTAGTATCTTTGGAAGGGCAACACCTTCCAACTCAGTGTATAATGATGGTAATATCAAAGCAATTGGCCTGCGATCAGTATAGGACAAAATCCGATTTTCCAATTCCTCAATAGGCTGTTCTGTCAGTTTATGCAGAGTTGATATCACTCCGTTTTGGAAAAAATCTGACATCTATTTATTCTCCTGAAAGATAATATACCTTACGCTGTTTCTAGCAATTTGAATACGGCTTCCTGCCAACCGGCGGGACCGATTTCATCTGTGCGCAGTAAATTATCCAAATCAATACCTTCTTGATGATACCCACCCGGTTTTTTTACCAGAACCGGCTTGTCTACATATTTTAACATCTCAAGATCATTCAAGGAATCACCGAAACCTATCGATGTTATGTTATCTGTATTCCATCTAGTTTTATACATTTCCACTAATTTTTTTACTGCTTCTCCTTTGTCCGAATTTCCTAAAAGGTGGTAAAAACGATTTCCATGAAGTAGCTTAAATTTATTAGCTTTAATATCATCAATAGCTGCATCAGGTAATTTCTCAATATCATTCAGAATAAACGGTTCACTAAAAAAGCGTTTTTGAGCAATTTCTGATTCATGATAATTTAATCCCGTTAGCGCCATTACCTTTTGTATGGTCATTTCATGTAATCCAGTTACCGGTAAATTGAATCGGCTTCTCCAATCACTAAAATAGTTAAGAATATCTTTATATTCATATCCAAGTACATGTACCTGATACTCATTCATTTCAATTATTTTTAAATCATTAAAATCGAAATAATTATTTTTGAAGAATATAGCACTACCATTTTCAACAATAAAGGGATCAGAAATTCTCATGCGCTTTTGCGTATCAGCAACTTCCAGGTGTGTTTTACTGGTACACGGTATAATTGGTATACTTCTCTCAATTAAACGATTAATAGCATCCTGGGCTGCATCAAACGAGTAGTTATTGAGATCCAGCAACGTGCCATCTAAATCAGTAAATATGATAATTTTTTTCATGAATTATTGCAGTTGATAAGACAGCTATAAAATGTACTTCTTCTCAATAAAAGTCAAGTTTTCTGTTAAAAAAATCAGAAAAGAAGTCAATTAAAATAATATTTGTAACTGTTTATTTGCAAAAGTTTACCGACTTTGATATTTTATCGCGCTTACCCGTTATTCAACATCCGGAAATTTTTGATGAATAAAAAAGAAATAGTAAAAATTCTGGAAGAAATCGGAACAATTCTTGAGCTGAAAGGTGAAAACCCGTTTAAATCACGGGCGTACTTTAATGCTGCCCGCACAATTGAATCTTTATCCGATGATGTTATTAAACTCATTCAGACCGGGAAAATTTCAGAAATTAAAGGTATTGGTAAAGCTATATCCGACAAACTGAAGATACTTGTTGATAAGGGTACTCTGCCCTATTATGAGGACTTGAAATCATCAATTCCTGCCGGCCTGCTAACCCTTTTAGAGATTCCCGGATTGGGCCCAAAGAAAGTAAAGGCTATTTATGAAAAATTGAATATTACTACCGTCGGTGAACTGGAATATGCCTGTCATGAGAATCGCCTACGTGACCTGGATGGATTTGGTGAAAAAAGTCAGGACAAAATTTTAAAAAGCATTGAATTAAAAAAGAAATACAATGAGCGATTTCATTATCCCATAGCAATGCGTGAAGCTTTGAACATATTAAAACATCTAAAGGATAATCCCAATATCATTCGAATAGAAATTGCAGGGAGCTTAAGGCGTAAAAAAGAGACTATTCATGATATCGACATTGTAGCATCCTGCAAAGAGCATAAACGAGATGATTTAATGGCTTATTTTACATCTTTTGTTGAATCTGATATGATAGTGAATAAAGGGCAGACAAAATCTACGATTATTTTGAACTCGGGTATTCATTGTGATCTCAGATTGGTTAATGATGAACAATTTCCATTTTTACTGCATCATTCAACCGGTAGCAGGGAACATAATACTGCCATGCGCCAGCGAGCAAAAACAATGGACCTGACCATGAATGAATATGGTTTATTTCCTGATAAGCAGGATAAATCACTGGATTGTAAAAATGAAGAAGATGTTTTTTTGAATTTAAAACTTACCTTTATCGAACCTGAATTAAGAGAAAACTATGGTGAGATTGAACAAGCAGAAAAAGATGCACTACCTGCCCTGATAAAAAAAGAAGACATCAAAGGTCTGTTTCATGTACACACCACTTATAGTGATGGTGCTTTCTCTATAAAAGAAATGACAGATTATTGCAGGAAGATGGGATTTAACTACCTCGGCATCAGCGACCATTCAAAATCTGCTTTTTATGCAAACGGCTTAAGCGAGGATCGAATTAAACAACAGCATGATGAGATTGAACAACTTAATGAAGCCTATACTGATTTCACCATTTTCAAAGGTATAGAATCAGATATTCTGCAGGATGGGCAGCTTGATTATTCCGATGAGGTACTGGCTACTTTTGATTTTGTGATTGCCTCTATTCATTCCGGATTTCAAATGTCTGAATCAGCTATGACCGAACGTATTTGCACTGCATTGGCGAATCCCTTTGTAACCATGCTGGGACATCCTACCGGCAGACTGCTATTAGGCCGTGAAGGATACCCGCTTGACATGACAAGCGTACTTGATACTGCAGCCCATTATTCCAGGATAATTGAAATTAATGCCAATCCGCATCGTTTAGACCTGGATTGGCGCTGGGGCAAACAGGCCAATCAGATGGGGATAAAAACATCTATCAATCCAGATGCTCATTCTACAGATGGTTTGCATGATTATATCATCGGCATTGGTATTGCCCGTAAAGGATGGTTTGAAGGCCCATCGGTTATTAATACTTTTGAGCCGATTGAACTATTTAAATTATTTTCGGATATTAGAGACACCGGTCAATAAAATACGATTAAAAACACTCAGGAGACCTTATGGCTTACAATATTGCTGTTGATGCAATGGGTGGTGACAATGCCCCGCTCGAAATAATCAAAGGTACGGCTTTAGCCTTGCGGGAATATGAAGATTTGAATGTAATCTTAATAGGTGACGAAGAACAAATAAAAGCTGAATTGGATAAGGAAGGACTTGACAAGGAAGTACCCATCATTCATACGGATGAGTGGATCGGTATGGATGAATCCCCCAAAAAAGCTCTTACAGAAAAGAATAATGCCAGTATTGTCCTTGCCAGCCAATTGTTAAAAAGCGGAGAAGCCGATGCCCTAGTAAGTGCCGGAAATACAGGGGCCACTGTATTGGCTGCTGCACAAAATATCCCAATTATAGAAGGCATAGAACGAACTGCTCTGGCTGCAATCTATCCAACGGCCAAATTTGATCCTGAAAGTAGAGGGGTTGCCTTAATGCTGGATGTCGGTGCAACCTTACGCTGTACCTCGAAACAGTTAGTCCATTTTGCCTATATGGGCAGTTATTACGTATCACACGTTTTAGGATTTGAAAAACCACGTGTTGCATTGCTGAATAACGGTGAGGAAGAAAATAAAGGCGGTGAGATCCTGGTTAAAACGTACAAGGAATTGAAAGAAGCTGAAGATATTAATTTCGTTGGTAATGCTGAAGGTAAAGATATTTTGAAGGGTGTAGCAGATGTTGTCGTAACAGAAGGATTCGTAGGTAATGTTGTACTAAAATTGATAGAAGGTGCAGCGGATGTATTAAGGGCAACAGGACGATATGCATTCAAAAAGAAAATTACCTGGAAACTGGGACTTGCTCTATTATCATCTGGAGTAAAACGTTTTAAAAGTAAAACAGACTATTCCGAATATGGTGGAGCACCATTGTTAGGATTTCAAAAACTGGCTATTAAAGCTCACGGAAGATCCAATGCCAAAGCAATATTAAATGCCATAAAAGTGGCACAACGTTCAATTGAAGTTAAAGTATGTGATCATATATCAGAATCAATCCAAAGTTTTAACGCAAAACATCGTATTGATTTTATGGATATATAAAGACTATCTGATCCCCCGACCGCCATCCACTGGAATAACAGCACCGGTGATATAATCTGTACCTTCCAGTAAAAATCGAATAGTCTTAGCAATATCTTCCGCAGAACCCTCACGTTTCAATAATGTCTGCTCAATGGAATATTGGCGTTCTTTTTCCGAATAATCTTCAGGAAACATTACAGGACCAGGACTAACACAATTTACCTGAATATTAGGCGCCAGCGCTTTTGCTAATCCTTTTGTCATGTTAATAATTCCAGCTTTAGTAATCGAGTAAGGCAGATAGGCGGGAAATGGTGTTTCCGCACCTGCATCAGCAATATTAATAATTTTACCAGATTTTTGTTTTAACATATATTCACTGAGTCTTCTTAATACCATCCTGGGTTGATAAATCCGATTGAAAGGTATGTATTATACCGCCGTTTAATTCAATTTCGTTTTTTAATGACTGGGCAGCGTCTGCACTGGAATAATACTGGCAAAAAATAGTTGCACCGGCTCTGCTCAATTCCAGAGATATCGCCTGGCCCACACGAACAGCTCCCCCGGTTATTAAGACAATTCTATTTTTTAAATCCAATCGATAACCTCCGCCAATAAATTCTTACAGTTGTTTTTAATATGGCGATTTAGTTGGATTAATAAAAGGATTAAATTCTCTTTCTCTGCCGATTGTTGTCGTTGGACCATGCCCGGAATATACTTTAGTATTGTCTGGGAGAGTCATTAATTTTTCACGGATGGATTTCATAAGTGTTTCATAATTACCACCATATAAATCAGTCCGACCTATGGAATCTCTAAAAAGTACATCGCCAACAAATACATGGCCTTCAGTGTAAATACTGATACTGCCCGGGCTGTGTCCAGGTGTCTGAAGAATCAGAAAATCTTCATCAACCAGTTTGAATCGATCGCCGTCTTTTAGAAATGAGCTGACTTCAGGGACCTCTGATGCATCCAATCCGAAAATAACTCCCTGATCTTGTATGGATTCCAATAATGGTAAATCATCTTCACAGATCAGAAAAGGTATATCGTAATGTTTCTGAACAATGCTAACCCTCCGGGCATGATCGATATGATTATGTGTATTTATAATTTTAACCGGTTTTAATTTGTTCTCGTCTATCGTTTTAATGATCTCATCAGGTTCATCACCTGGATCGATGATAATACATTCAGGGTGATTATCTTCAGCAATAATATAACTATTCATTTCAAAAGGACCGACAACAACTTCAAAAACTCTCATTTATTCGCTCTGGCTTTCTATCATAACTTAAACAAGTTTTTTATAACACACCTTAAGAATTAAAAATTTCACCATACCGGATTTAATGGTTTGTTACCAGATAAAACCGATTTAACATTTTCGGCTGCGATTCTGGCCATAGCACTGCGTGTTTCTTTGGTTGCACTACCTATATGTGGCACTAGAACCACATTTTTCAATTTGAGCAATTCAGGGTGAATCTCAGGTTCAAACTCATATACATCCAAACCCGCACCTCCCAGATGCCCATTCTTCAATGCTTCAGCCAAGGCGTTTTCTTCAACTACAGGTCCCCGGGAAGTATTAATTAAAAATGATCTTTTTTTCATTTTAGTTATGTTGTTGGAATTAATTAAATATTTGGTCTGATCATTAAGCGGACAATGAATTGTTATAATATCAGATTTTTCAAGCAATTCTTCCAGGCTACATTGAAATGCACCGGTTTTTGCTTCAAATTCTTTTTTTCGGGATGGTGAATGGTAAAGAATATTCATATTGAAACCGACTGCTCTTTGCCCCACAGCCTGACCGATTCGTCCGGCACCAACAATACCCAGGGTTTTTTCCGATACATCATCTCCCAACATAAGCAAAGGTTCCCAGCCCATAAATTTTCCTTGCCTTACAAACTGATCGGATTCAGGAATACGTTTTGTAGTACTAAGTATTAAAGCCCAGGTCAAGTCCGCAGTGGCTTCAGTTAATACATCCGGTGTATTAGTAACATAAATATTTTTAGACTGTGCGTATTCGACATCAATATTATTATAGCCAACGGCGTAGTTGGCAATCACTTTAAGCCCTGGAGCCTGGTCAATAGCTTCTTTGTTTATATCTTCTGAGAGCATGGGAATAACAGCATCAATATCTGCAATTTTTTGAAGGAATGTTTCTCTTGATAAGGGAGTGGACGCCTCATGAATATCAACTTTGTATCCGGCTTCTTTTAATATTCTAATACCGGCTTCAGGGATTTTCCTTGTAATAAATACTTTGTATTGCGTCATTTTCGATTTTCCATAATCCAATATTGGACGGCGTAAATGTATCAAACCGTTCTGATGATTTCAATTTTTTAAAGATATAAATGTCAAAAATTATTGTGGGTTTTATTTTAAAAGAGGTTTGTAAATAAAAATGGTCGGGTAAAATTACATCTTTCCGACCATCTAAATTTATATAAAATGAAAACTACTTACGCATTATGTTTCTGACAAAAGCATAATTAATATTATTTAGACCATTGAAATGAATAGCTTTTTGCAGATACAATTCGGCATTCTTTGCATCACCCATACCTTTATAGGCTAAAGCCAATCGATAAAGATTATAGGGATTCTGCATACTGGAGTGTTCCAGTTCTTTGGTAGCCTTATCAAATTCTTTTTCTGCCAGAGCAATTATACCATTCAATCGATGTGAGGCACGCGTGAGATTAGGATTATTAATCTCTTCAGCTTGTTTTGCATATTCACTTGCTTTATTCTTTGCCTTAGCTAGGTCTGACTGTTTCACAGCTGCATATGCTGTATTAAACAAATAGCCACGACGAAAATTATCTTTCACTTCTTCAGAGCGATCAGATTGCTCAACAATTTCAAGGGCTGCATCAAATTTTTTGATAGCTTCTTTAATTTTTCCTGATTCTAATAGCACATTACCCATTAAATTCAAATTACCAGCCATGGCAGTATGATCATTAATTTTTTTATTCGATTCAAATTGCCAGCTTAATGTTTCCAAAGCTTTGTCCATATTACCCTCGTCAACATAGGACACAGTCATAGCCAACCAGGCTGCTCGGCGTTCACCGTCGTTACGAGCCATTGCTTCCAGTTTTTTCAACTCAGCCCGGGCTTCATCATGTCTATCAAGAAAGTTGAGATTAGTTGCAATACCTATATGTGAAGGAACAAAGTTAGGATTATAGGTTAGAGCCTTTCTGTATTGATCGATGGATTCCTCGAACTTACCGATTTTCATTAACAACTCTGCATAGGAATCATAAGGATTAGGATCATTAGGAATCAGTTGGATATATTTTTTAAATGCTTTTTCAGCTTCATCATATTTTCCTAAAAATCGATAAGCATATCCAAGCTGATTGTACGGTTGTGAAAAATCCGGATTAATATCAGTGGCTCTGGAATAGGCTCCTATGGCTTTGGCCCATTCCTGTTGAACAAAAAAGTTTGTACCTAAAAGGTTATAAGCCCGTTCATCATTGGGATATCGTTTTATCAGCATTTCATAGTAATCTCTCTGTTTCATCGGGAATCCATTAACACCGGCTTCCACCCCTTTGATCCAAAGTTTTTCACCTTCAGAAATTTTATCAATTAATGCAACCGCTTTATTTAAATTCTCAAAAAATTCTTTATTGCTGGGTGCAGTGAATGCTAAATTCAAATAAGCAATCGCAAAATTGGGATCAGCTTCAATGGCTGCTTTAAAATACGGTACAGACTCCTGGGCCTGAAGTTTATCAAATAAATCGCGACCTTGTAAGTAATTTTCCAAAGCATCTTTGGAAGAGGTTGTAATAGGTATTTTATCATTTTGAGAGCAACTAATTAAAGATAAAATCCAAATACTGCCGGCTAAAGCCACTGTGAGAATTAATAAAATCGATCGCTTCATATTATACCTTTCCCTGTAAATTTAACATAAGAATAAGATTATAAATTTTGTTGTTTAAATATCTATTTCTAATTTTTCCTAATTGGATATATAAATGAGATAAGTTCTGAGTTCTGATTGAATTGCTAGCGTATAGTATTGATGACATTGCACTTTAGACTACGGTATAGTTTGGATTAAGATTCATATTAATACTTAAAACCACCATATTCAATGTTGAATGGTACAGATTGTTTAATAAAAGTAAAGAGTACGTTGGATTATGATTGAGTATCAATTTTAATAATCAGCCCTAATCCTAATTAGTATTTGTTATGCTCGCCTAGAATGTTAAATTTATAACAACCTATCGGTTTAATATATACTTTTAAAACATATACAGGAAATATTTATGGAATATAGAAAATTAGGTACAACGGAGTTAAATATATCAGTAGTAACTTTTGGAGCCTGGGCTGCCGGTGGATGGATGTGGGGTGGAACGGACCGTGCTGATGCAGTCCAGGCTATCAAAGCATCCTATGATTTAGGTGTCACATCAATCGATACCGCGCCGGTTTATGGACAAGGATTAAGTGAAGAAATAGTAGGTGAGGCCATAAAAGAAATACCACGTGATAAAGTCCAGATTCTAACAAAATTTGGCCTGCGATGGGATTCTACTGAAGGCACATTCTATTTTAAGAGCACCAATAATGAAGGACAACCGGTTAATACCTACAAGCTCGCCTCAAAAACCAGTATAATCAAAGAATGTGAAGATAGTTTACGGCGTCTTGGAACGGATTATATCGATTTGTACCAGATCCACTGGGCTGATCCGGCTACACCAATACAGGAAACTATGGAAGCGGTTTCCGAACTTATCAAAGATGGAAAAGTTAAGTATGCCGGGGTCTGTAATTATAATGTTTCACAAATGGAAGAAGCTGAAAAATATATAAAACTTACTTCAAACCAGGTTCCGTATAACATGCTCGATCGACACTTAGAAGAAGAGCTTATTCCTTACACGATAAAAAATAATAAATCAATCCTTGCCTATAGCCCTCTTCAGCGCGGATTGCTTACCGGGAAAATGAAACCGGGACATAAATTTGCCAAGGGTGATCATCGAAAGGATGTTAAATTTTTCAGTGATGAGAACATCAGACGTACCAATCTTTTTCTGGATGAGATAAAACCAATTGCCGATGAAAAAAATGCAAGCATAGGCCAAATAGTAATTCGTTGGACCATTGAACAGCTGGGTATCACAATAGCATTAGTTGGTGCGAGAAATGCAGAGCAGGCTATTCAAAATGCAAAAGCAGCTGAAATTAAATTATCTGAATCCGAACTAAATCATATCAATAAAGCATTGGAAAATTTAAATCTTGTCTAAATTAACTAAGTGAGTGCTTAAAATGAAAAAACCAATCCTTGTAATATCTATCTTTATTTTTTTACTGAGCAACTCTAACTATGCTCAAAAAGTACATATCATAGGTAAAAGTTTTCCCAAACAGATGCGTTATGCAACCGTAATACTGGAAAAAATTTTTTATACTCAAAGCGATATAGTTCCTAAAGCAAATGCTGATTTTACTATTCTATTGAAAATTGATCCGGATGGATTAAATGAAGAAGCATATTCCATAAGTCGAAACCAAAAACAAATTGAAATCACAGGGGGAGATGGTCGGGGTGTAATTTACGGTTGTCAGTCAATTGTTGAAGAATTACAGAATGGTAGGAAGCTAAATAATATAATGAGCAAAAGTGAATCTACCCGTTTGCATTTTCGGGCGATAAAATTTGATCTGCCCTGGGATACTTATCGGCATAGTGGCTCCTTATATCAACATCAGGAAATTTGCAGTGATCTGAAATTCTGGGAGGCTTTTCTTGATATGATGTGTAAAAACCGATTTAATGCTTTAACCCTATGGAATCTTCATCCATATACCTTTTTAATAAAGCCAAAAAATTTTCCTGAGGCCAGTCCCTGGACAGATGAAGAAATGGACAAATGGAAGAGTCTTTTTCATGGCATCTTCAAATTGGCGAAAGAAAGGGGAATTGATACTTATATAATGCCATTTAATATATTTGTAACCCCGGAATTTGCCAAAGCTCATAATGTTGCTATGCATAATCTGGACCACCATCACTTTGTTGAAGGTGATACATCAGAAATTATAAAACGATATACCAGAGAATGTGTAACGCAAATGTTAAATGAATATCCTGATTTAACAGGTATTGGCTTAACACTGGGTGAAGGTATGGGCGGTATGACACCTCAACAGCGTGAAAACTGGATAAGTGATACTATAATAGAAGGCATGCGTCTGGCTGACCGAAAATCCAAACTTATTCACAGAATACCCTTTTCTGGAAATAAGGGCTCATTAGGTGCAACCAATATTAAAATGGAACAAATAACTCGCGCCGGAATCGAACGTGAAGCTGCTATGGATTGTTTTGAAGGACCAGTTTGGGCCAGTCTTAAGTTTAACTGGTCACATCCACTTTCCACAACCAAAATGATAAAAGTGCATGGCGGCAAAATATATGGTACTTACTGGAATCCTGAACCGGTTGGTTATAAAATGGTGTGGACTGCTCGCAATGAAGATATCTTTTGTTTACGCTGGGGTGTAGCTGACTTTATTCGTGAACACATTAAAACCAATGCCCATCAATATGTTGGTGGTTATTTTGTGGGTTCGGAAACTTATATTCCGGCCAAGGATTATTTCACCAAACCAGCGTATGCCGGTAAATGGAAATATGCTTTTGAAAGGCAATGGTTATTTTATAAAATCTGGGGCAGGTTATTATACAATCCTGATACACCAGATACTGTATTTAAAAATGAATTTATCAGTCGTTACGGTAAAGGATCTGAAGTTTTGTTTGATGCATTTTCGCTGGCTGGAAAAACACCGCTTCGTTTAGCTTCTTCTTTTGACTGTACATGGGATTTTACATTGTATAGCGAAGGTTTTATAGCTCTTGATCCCGATGTAAAAAGAGTGGATTACATTTCAATCAACCGGCAAATCAATCATCCGCCGCTTGATACAACTTATATATCCATAAAAGAATACGTAAATATGTT
>JARRPN010000055.1:0-10174 GCA_037382875.1 Calditrichaceae bacterium
GAGGGGAGGTATAATTTGTCAAATCCCTATGAGGTGATTCCAGCTAAAATTGTGGAAATACAACAGGAATCCCCGCTTATCAGAACGCTGCGATTGATACCGGAACATCCTATTCCATTTAAAACAGGTCAGTTTATTGAATTGACCATGCCGGGTATCGGCGAGGGTCCTTTTACGCCATCATCCAGTCACTTTGAAAATGATTTTCTCGATGTAACCATCATGAAAACCGGCTTTGTTACGGAACATGTGCATAAAGCCAAGACAGGTGACAAAGTTGGATTGCGCGGGCCATTTGGGTCTCACTACCCGCTGGAAAAATTCTATGGAAAAGATCTATTAATTCTCGGCGGTGGCTGCGGTCTGGCCCCATTAAGATCACTTTTCCTGACTATTCTTCATGATGTTGAAAAGTACAAGAGTGTCACTTTTCTGGCCGGATCTAAAACACCCAAGGATTGCATTTACAAGGATGAAGCAACCGAATGGCGCAAACATAAAAATGTGAAATTTATCCGTGCGGTTGACCAGGTTCCCCCGGGTGAAAAATGGGACGAAAATGTCTGCCTGGTTACCAAGCTGTTGGAAAAAGTGGATTATACGCCGAACGGCAATCCGGCTGTGGTTTGCGGCCCCCCGGTTATGATGAAGTTCGGAACCATGGATCTGCTCAAACTCGGATACAAGGAAGAACAGATTTATCTGTCTATGGAAAAGAAAATGTATTGCGGATTCGGTCAGTGCCGTCATTGTGTGATGGGTGAATATTATGCCTGTAAGGACGGCCCGGTTTTCACCTATGACCAGATCAAAAATGAGGAGGCTATATGGGATTAAAAAAATTACTCGTCGATGTGCCTGCTCTGATTGAATCCGGAGTTAAAGCAGACCAGATCGAATGTGAATACCTGTTTCATCGAAATAATAAAGGAACCTTTTCTCTGCTGGAAGTAGCTCAGTTTGCAGCCTATTGCCGTCAATGTACCGATTCATTCTGTATCGATGCCTGTCCTAAAGAGGCATTGGAACGTCAGGAAAACGGTACTATTAAACGACTGAATATGCGCTGCGTAGGCTGTAAAAGCTGTATTCTAGCCTGTCCGTTCGGAACGATTTTTCCCGAGGTCATCAATTATGTGTCATCCAAATGCGATTTCTGTTTAAATCAGCTTAAGGATAATCCGGATTATATCCCGGCCTGCGCAAAAACAGCCCCCGAGAATACTATAATCATGAAAGAAATAGAGGAAGAGCTTCCGGATGAGTATATCTATTTTTATGGAGATCATCTGGCAATTAAAAATCCAAGCTGGTTAAGAAAGGAGGCCCGGGCATGAAACCAGAATATATATTTTATTTACTTATCTTCCCCGGTTTATTATTTACCAGCGCTTTAGGACTGGTCGTCGGCTGGGTTGATCGCAAAGTATCCGCGCGATTTCAGTTTCGTGTCGGACCGCCTTTCCTGCAGAATTTTAATGATTTCTTCAAACTGTTGGGCAAGGAAACCATTTTAGTTAAAGATGGAATTCATTCACTATTCGTGGCTGCCCCGTTTATTGCCTTTGCTATGCTGACACTTGTTTCAGCTATGGTTGGTGTCGCATTGTTTTTTCATACTGGATTTGGGGCGGATATTCTTGTCATCATGTACCTGCTGATGATCTTTTCCATCATGGTCATTCTAGGCGGCGCTTCTACCGGTAATGTTTATTCCAGTTTGGGTGCCGGCCGCGAGATTAAATTACTCTTGGCCGATGAACTGGTATTTATTCTGGTTTGCCTGATACCAATTGTAAAATCAGGATATGCCTTGAACCTGGAAGACATTCTCGCTTACCAAGCGGCTGAAGGTTCTTTCATCGGATCGGTTTCCGGAGTGATTGCCTTTATAATGGGTGTCCTCTGTATCCAGGCGAAAATGACTCTGCCTCCCTTCCATATTCCGGAAGCAGAGACAGAACTGGTGGAAGGCCCCATGATGGAATACAGCGGTCCGCTACTGGCCTTCTGGAAATTAAATCATATGATGATGTATGTAACCTTCCCCTTCCTGCTGATTCTTTTATTCCTTGGCGGCTTTAATTTCAGTGGTCTGGGCATTCTATGGTTAGTCTTGAATTACTTGTTAATTATTGTAGTCATGATCATAATTAAAAATACAAATCCACGCGTGCGTATAGATACTGCGCTCAACTTCTTTTGGAAATATGCAACGCCAATCAGTTTTGCAGCTCTAATCTTAGCTGTGTTAGGAGTGTAATATGGGATGGTATAATAAACGATTAGCAAAATCGATTTGGGTATTTCATATGAGCGCTTCACCATGTAATAAATGTGATATTGAAATCCTCGATTTGTTGACACCGAAATATGACCTGGAACGGCTCGGTATAAAACTTGTCGGATCCGTGCGGCATGCGGATGTTATATTACTATCCGGTGTTATCAATAATAAAGTAGCTCCTATTGTTAAAAAGATTTATGAGCAGGCGGCCAAACCATGTTTTGTTGTCGGTGTCGGCACCTGCCCGGCATCGGGATGCTGCTTTAAGGAAAGTCACAATGTGGATCACAAGCGGGAAGAAACAATCCCAATCGATCTTTATATCCCGGGTTGCCCACCGCAGCCAGAAGCCATGATTGAAGGCGTAGCTAAACTGATGGGGGTACTGAATGCATAAAAAAGAAAAATTCCTTGATAAGATGAAGAATAAAATCGGTGATACCATCGAGAAAAAGGGCCGGTTGTATTTTGAAGTTCCCAATGAAAACATACTGGAAGTAGCTGGATATCTTTTCATTGATATGGGCTGCCGCTTATCCACCGCCACCTGTATGGAAATGTATCGCGGAATTGAAGTACTATATCATTTCTCTGACGATACTACCGGTGATTATTTCTGTCCGAGGGTGGTGATGACCAATAGAAATAATCCCACCATGAACTCCATCTCACCTGTTGTAAAAGGCGCTGAATGGATTGAACGGGAAATGGCTGAGTACTGGGGTGTTACCTTCAAAGGTCATCCGCGACCGGAACCTCTGCTTACCAAAGACCATCCCAAAGGTGAAGGATTAGGACAACCCTTCAGGATAAGGAGGCAGGCATGAGTCGAAATGTAATTCCTGTTGGCCCGTATCATCCTCTGCTCGAGGAAGCCGAATATTTTACACTCACCGTGGACGGTGAAACTGTAACCGATATCGATCTGGACATTGGCTGGATGCATCGCGGTCATGAACTTATATCCGAGCGGAAGACATTCACACAATCCATTTACCTGGTTGAACGTATCTGCGGTATTTGTTCCACTTCTCATCCGCTGGCCTGTGTGCATGCCGTTGAGGATGTGGATAATATCGAGATTCCGGAACGGGCCGCTTATATCCGTACACTGGTCGGTGAACTGGAACGCATTCACAGCCATTTATTGTGGTTTGGACTAGCCGGGCATTTTATCGGTTATGATACCCTGTGGATGTGGTGCTGGAAATACCGCGAACCTGTTCTACAGATGTTTGAAATTATCTCCGGCAACCGCAATCATTACGGCATGATGCGTGTCGGCGGGGTTGCCCAGGATGTTGATCCGGCAAAAATAAAAGAACTTCGCAAGCTTGTTGATACGATTGATAAAAAAATGCTAATGATTGCCGGCGCTGCAAAAGATGATCCGGTACTTCGCAGCCGATTAAAAGGCGTCGGTGTTCTTACCAATAAAGACGCTATTGATTATTGTGCGGTCGGTCCAACCGCCCGAGCATCCGGTGTGCATACCGATGTGCGCAAGGATGAGCCCAATGATGCCTATGGCTGGGTGGATTTTGACGAGATTGTTCTCGAGGGCGGCGATGTCTATGATAAATTTGTTGTCCGTGTCTTGGAAACGATTGAATCCAGTAAAATAGTCAGGCAATGCCTGGATAAACTGGAAACGGTCAAAGGACCAATCCTGAATAATGTAGGTGAAATCGGCATTGGTGAAGGCATCGGCCGATACGAGGCTCCGCGCGGTGAGGTGTTCCATTTTATTCGCACCGATGGAACCAATCGCCCCATTCGCCATAAAGTACGCGCACCGAGTTATGTCAATATTCCCACATTCCAGGCATCCTGTAAGGGTATTCCGGTTACTGATGCTTTAATCACCCTGGCTTCGGTTGACCCGTGTTACTGCTGTACAGAGCGTGCAATTCGGATTATTGATAAAAATCATGATCCCACCCGCCTGGATTTAATGAAACTATCACGCGAAAAGACTGAACAAATAAGGAGGGAAATAAATGGCGGTTAATTTATTAATTATGGTGATCGCCGTCCCTTTGATTATCGCGATCATTAACGTGATTTTACCGGCTGTACTACGAAAAATTCTGACACTTGCAGCGATTGTATACACACTTGTGATAACGTACTTCATGTACATGGAACCACCTCCGGCTGTCATCCTTTTTGGAGAGACCGCATTTGCCATCGACCGCATGAGCATTTTTGCGATTGTATTTATCCAGGTGTTGAGTTTCATCATTTTAATCTTTTCATTAAAAGGCGTAACAAAAGAAATTGAAAAAGCGTTCTTTGTCCTTTTCCCGATGACCGTGGCATTCTGCAATGGCGTGGTTGTAAGTGAAAACATGATAAGCCTGTTGATATTCTGGGGTCTGTCCGGCATGACGCTTTACTTCTTTGCGCTGCTCGGCAGGACGAAGGAGGCGCCACAGACCGCAAAAAAGACGTTCATCATTATTGGCGGTAGTGATGCTTTTCTGATTCTTGGTTTTGCACTGATGTGGTTTTTACAACCGGCAGCCGGCTGGTCGATGTCATCTTATAGTGTACCTCTTTCCAATGGTACAGCGATATTTGCTTTCATTTTACTATTGATCGCAGCCTTCGCTAAAGCCGGAGGATTTCCCTTTCATACCTGGGTGCCCGATTTCAGTAAAGACGCCCCGGTTGAGAGCGCCGCCTTTCTGCCCGCTTCACTGGATAAATTACTGGGCATTTATCTGCTGGCCCGCATGATGATTTCCTATTTTACGGTTGAACTGGTTGTTAACCTGATTGTTGTAACCCTGGGCGCGCTTACTGTGATAACCGCAGTAATGATGGCCATGAATCAGCACAACGGCCGCAAGCTGCTCGGATACCATGCCGTCAGCCAGGTTGGGTATATGATAATGGGCGTAGGCAGCGGCAGTGTATTAGCTTTTGCCGGTGGACTGTTTCATCTAATCAATCACACCATTTATAAATCCAATCTATTTCTGAGCCTGGGTTCAGTTGAGAAAAAGACCGGCACAAATGAACTGGATGAATTGGGCGGTTTGGGAAAGGCAATGCCAATCACTTTTATTATGGCTTTGATCGGCGCATTATCCATTTCCGGAATTCCACCCTTCAATGGGTTCTTCTCCAAATGGATGATCTACCAGGGGCTTCTGGAAAAAGCATCCAATATTGCCGCCGGTTACCAGATCTGGATGCTGCTATGCATCATCCTGGCTATATTCGGTAGCGCTCTAACTCTGGCCAGTTTTATGAAATTCATCCATGCGGTTTTTCTGGGCAGACGCCCCGAAGCGCTTAAAGATGTTAAAGAAGCGCCGGCTAATCAGTGGATTGCCACCGGATTTTTGTCGGTATTGTGCATTGGCTTTGGTATTTTTGCTGTTGAAGTGCCGTTGAGACAATTCATTTCACCAGTGCTGGCAGAATATGGCTGGACACTAGATGGTTTTATCGGTACCTACAATCCACAGATGATTGTTGTCCTATTTTTGATCGTATTCATCATTGGTATCGGTGTTTACCTGCTCACTAAAAAAGTACGATATGATGACGTCTATTTGGGCGGTATGTCGCCTGCGGAAAAATTCCGTGTTCTGGGTACTGAATTTTATAATGAAATACGCAATATGACCCTGTTAAAAAATATATACAACGCTGCTGAAAATAAGCGTTTCGATATGTATGATATTTCAGGCAGTTCAACATTTGCTTTTTCGAGAATATTTCAAAAGGCTCATCCTGGACAATTGCAGTTGTATTTGTTTTATATTGTAATAGGTATGCTCATATTTATCTGGATGGTGAATTAAATGTTTAATATTTCAAATGATATGATAATGAATTGCGGAATAAGGGAAACGGCTAAGAACACCCCTCAGTCCCCCCTTGGTAAGGGGGGATATAGAGGGGTATTCCTTATGACCAATTTAGATTATCTGTTAAACCTTATGTTTATCCAAAAAAATGGAGGCCCTGATGCCTGTTGAAACCTGGTTAATATTTATTTTGGGCTTTATGATCCTGGGCTCGATAGTCGCTTTGGAAATTCGTGATATACTTTCTTCAATTATTTCTGTGGGCGTTGTCGGATTAGGTGTATCGGTAGCATTTCTTTTTTTACAGGCGCCTGATCTGGCCATTGTTCAGTTTCTATTTGAGATCTTTGCCCTGATCATTTTAATCCGCGCATTTGTTAAAAAGGATTATCACGAGGAAGAGCCGTCAACGATTAATAAAATTCTAATTGGTGTAACCATATTAACGTTGATAGCTATCTTTGTATTAAGTATTTCCATATTCAAGGCATTGCCCGAGTTCGGCCAGCCATTGATGACAACTGCACAATACTATCTTGAAAATGGTGCCGCTGAGACTGGTTCGGCCAACCTGATCACCTCAATAATTCTTGATTATCGCGCCTATGATACCCTGGGTGAGATTACCGTGTTATTCACAGCGATCATCGGTGCTATGACCGTTCTGCGGATCAAATCGCAAACTAAAAAAGAGAGCGGGGTGACGGTATGAAAAATGATCCCGGTATGACAGTTATAGTAAAAACAATCACCCGTGTAACTTTATGGATGATATTGCTCTATGGATTATATATCATTCTGCACGGACACCTGACACCCGGCGGAGGTTTTGGCGGTGGTGTAATAATCGCCCTGGCTTTCCTCAGTATACTTTTAGCTTATGGCCGGCAGTACACGACCCAATGGCTGAATATCAAATTCCTGCAGGAATTTGAAGCTTCTTCCATTCTGCTCTTTTTGGTAGTTGGAATTATGGGCTTCGGACTGGGTGGTGCATTCCTGGTAAATTTTATCAGCCATGGTACATTATTTCACCTGATTAGTGCGGGTACTATTCCCATACTGAATGTTTTAATCGGAGTAAAAGTCGGCGTATCGCTATTCCTTGTTGTTCTTGCGTTGGCTGAACTTCATATTGAGAAAGGAGAGAAAGCATGACCGTTTATCTTCTCTGCTTTGCTCTCTTTTTGGTCGGCCTTTACGGCGTTCTTACCAAAAGAGACCTGGTTAAAATTATTCTGTCATTGTCAATCATGGGCTACTCGGCAAACCTTTTTCTGATTTTATTCGGCTACAAAGACGGCGCCACCTATGCAATCCTATCCGAAGGTGCGCAAAAAGCTCCCATGGTCGATCCATTACCTCAGGCACTTGTCCTGACTTCGATAGTAATTGAATTAGGAATCACCGCACTTTTAGCTGCAATTGTGATACGCCTGTTTCAAAAATATAGCACCTTTGATATTACTAAAATAAGGAGGTTATCAGGATGATACTTCCTTCATTTATTATTATTCCATTACTGGCAGCCTTTATCATTGCGCTGATATCCGGTAAAAAAGATGACTGGGCAATTATCATTTCGGTAATCGCGGTTTTTTCAGTGGTTGTGCTATCAGTTTACGCCTTCTTTGGAATGGATGCCCAAACGATTAACTATGCGATGGGTAATTGGGATATTCCTTATGGCATTGCACTGGTACTGGATCCCTTTTCGGCATTTATGCTGTTAATGGTCAGTATCATTTCATGTATTAATCGGAATAGCCGTAACATACAGTGCAACCTCAACACTGACACTATCCCGCATCGCAGAGATTCTACCGCAGAAAGATCCGCTTATTCTGTTATGGATTGGCGGCTTATTCCTGGCAGGCTTTGGATTGAAAGCAGCGATAATGCCCTTCCATGCCTGGCTGCCTGATGCCCACTCATCTGCGCCGGCACCGATTTCATCTATGCTCTCCGGCGTTCTTATTAAAGCTCTCGGTATTTATGTATTGATACGAATCTTCTTTAATGTACTTGGAGCCCCGGAAATCTTTATGCAGAGTTTTATGGTTCTCGGAGCAATATCCATTATCATTGGTGTATTCCTGGCTATAGCCCAATGGGATATGAAACGTTTGCTGGCTTATCACAGTATCAGCCAGATTGGCTATATTCTGTTAGGATTGGGATTAGCTACCCCGCTGGGAGTGATTGGCGCCATATTCCATTTATTCAATCATGCTGTGTTTAAGTCATTATTATTCTACAATGCCGGCGCTGTGGAGATGGCCATTGGTACCCGAGATCTCAAAAAAATGGGCAACCTGACTAAACTGCTTCCGGTCACTTCACAAACATCGATGATTGCTTCACTTTCAATTGCCGGGATACCGCCATTCAATGGATTCTTCAGTAAGCTGGTTATCATCATTGCATGTGTACAGGCTGGACAACCGATATTTGCCTTCCTGGCGGTTATCGGCAGTATTCTGACTCTGGCTTCCTTTATGAAAGTACAACGTTACGGATTCCGCAGTGAACGAATCATAGAAAAAGTTAAAATGAAAATCGGCCTGTCTATGAATTTTGCCATGATTGCATTGGCTGTTCTCTGTATCGCAGCCAGCCTGTTGATTGTGCCCGGTATAAAAGAAGTCACTCTCGATCCAGTTATGTCTGTTATTTTGAATAATGCTGATCAAATTCATATGGTTATGGGGAGGTAATGGCTATGAAATTAAAAAGTCGAATCACCGTATTTATACTTGCATTTCTGGCCTGGCTGGCTCTAACGGGTGTTACCAGGATGCAGGAAGTCATTGCCGGCCTTATCATATCGCTGATTGTATCTTTGCTGGCAGGACATTTGGTCGTTACAACCAAAAAGAAAAATCCTTTGGTTACGCGATTACTTTATGGCATCCTTTATATATTTAAATTCATCTGGGAAATGTTAAAAGCCAATATGCACGTGGCCTATATTGTTCTGCACCCGATGCTTCCCATAAAACCCGGTATTGTAAAGATTAAAACAAAACTGAAAAAGGATACATCATTAACGATGTTGAGCAATTCAATCACACTGACACCCGGTACTTTAACGGTTGATGTGGATCCTAAAGAACAAAGTCTATACATACACTGGATAGATGTTGAGTCGGAAGATGTGGATACTAATACAAAAAATGTTGGCGGCCGTTTTGAACCCCTTTTGACGGAGGTATTCGAATGAAAGTATTACGCTGGCTTGGCGGCCTAATAATTATAGTAGGATTTCTTTATTTTAATTTTTTTATTTATACAGGCGACCTTCTGTTAAAACTTGTAAATGTAAGTATGTTCTGTGCCCTGTTTGTTTTATTTCGAGTGATCTTTGGCCCTTCATCTGCTGATCGTATTGTAGCTGTGGATATTCTGGGTATATTGATTATCGGCATGCTGGCGCTGCTCGGACTTTTCTACAATCAAAACTTCTTTATGGATATTGCCCTGATCTGGGCACTACTGAGTTTTATTGCATCGCTGGCCTTCGCTAAAATTCTGGAAGGGAGGCAATTAGATGACTGAGATTTTTGAATATATCGGGATGGTATTTATTTTCCTGGGCATTGCCTTCGACTTTTTTGTTGTACTCGGATTAATGCGTCTACCGGATGTATATAATCGTCTCCAGGCCGCTACGAAATGTGTTACATTTGGCACAGCCGGGATTCTCTTTGGTGTTTTTATTATGAAAGGATTCACAGTATTCGGTTTTAAAGCCCTTTTGGGGATTGTGTTTGTATTCCTTACCTCACCGGTTGCCGCCCATGCAATATCCCGGGCAGCCCATCGTTCAAAGATTGCTTTATGTAAAGAAACTGTAGCAGATCAGTACCAGGACGATAATGAGCTGAAGGAGAACTAATATGTATATGCCAAAGATCAGAGAAATTAAAGAAGCCCTGACATCATTCTTCACAGCGCCCTATACAACTAAGTTTCCGGCAACACCCTATAAACCATCGGATGAATTTAAATATATAAAGGATGCCATAAAGTAATCGCTTAACCAATGAATTATTCTTTTTGG
>JARRPN010000056.1:0-9477 GCA_037382875.1 Calditrichaceae bacterium
TGCTAAATCATTTTAAAGACTGAAGTTTATTTTAAATGCCCAGAGGAAAGGAAAATGATCGACGTATATATCTATAATTCTTTAACGCGTAAGAAGGAAAAGTTTGAGCCGGTTCATCCGGGTTTTGTAGGTGTTTATGTTTGCGGTCCTACTGTGTATGGACATGCTCATCTGGGTCATGCAAAGAGTTATATTAGCTTTGATGTTATTGTTCGATACTTCAGATATCTTGGTTATAAAGTGCGTTATGTTCAGAATATAACAGATGTGGGACATATCCTTGGTGATGCGGAAGAGGGAGAAGACCGGATTCTGAAACAAGCAAGGCTTGAAAAACTTGAACCCATGGAAATAGCTGAATCTTACACCAGAAGTTATTTTGAAGATATGGATAATCTTAATCTTCTGCGACCGGATATTTCGCCGCGTGCCAGTGGACACATTCCTGAACAGATTGATCTGGTCAAAGAACTGGTTGATAAAGGTCATGCCTATGAAAAGAATGGTAATGTCTATTTTGACGTTGCTAATTATAAAGCCTATGGTAAGCTATCCGGCAGGAAAGTAGAAGATTTAATTGCCGGTGTCCGTGTTAATGTGCAGGATGAGAAACAGAATCCAGCTGATTTTGCTTTGTGGAAGCATGCTGATCCTGAGCATATCATGCAGTGGAATAGTCCCTGGGGCAAGGGATATCCGGGCTGGCACGTGGAATGTTCCGCTATGGCCACAAAATACCTGGGACAACCGTTGGATATCCACGGTGGCGGATTGGAAAATATTTTTCCTCATCATGAATGTGAGATTGCCCAAAGTGAAGCAGTAAGTGATCAGCCATTTGCCAGGTATTGGCTGCATAACAATATGGTCACCATTGATGGTGTTAAAATGGGAAAATCGCTGGGAAATTCAGTAACCATAAAAGATATCATAAAAAAATATGATCCTCTGGCAGTAAGATTTTTTGTGTTAAGCAGTCATTATAGGTCAGCACTGGACTTTAGTGATGCGGCGCTGGAAGCGGCCCAAAAAGGTCTTCAGAAGTTCCAGCAGGGATTTGTTCGCGTATTGTCTACGGATGCAACTACAGACGGAAGAGATGAAGCTTTTGAAAAATTGATCACTGCTTATGAAACAAAATTTAATCAAGGAATGTCTGATGATTTCAATACATCACGAGCAATTGCTGCATTGTTTGATTTTATTAAGGATATAAATAACTGGCTGGATAAGAATTCGAATCCTTCAAAAGAAACACTAGCATGGGTAAGAAATATTCTTGAAAAGACAGCAGGGAATGTACTTGGAATATTACCCGATGATTATGATCATTTATTAGTAAAAAATTCAGGAAATATTTCAGAGATAATGGATATCATACTTGATATTCGAACACAACTACGTAAAAATAAAAACTTTGAGCTTGCGGATGAATTACGTCAAAAGCTGGCAGAATTAAAGATTGAGATAAAAGATACGCCCCAAGGCCCCACCTGGGAACAAAATTAATATTTTATAGTAAAAACTCTAAGATTTAGATAAAAAAAGATCGAAAAAAATCGATTAATTGTCTAAAAAGAAGACAATGGTTTTTGAAATATTGATCAAAATTAAGTCAATCTAAAATTGTGTCAAATTTTTGAAATTTAGTTAAATCATTAAATATCAATAGATTATATAAAATGATAAAAATGATGGCACAATAATTGTAATATTTGAGATCGAGTTAGGTCGTTGGTTGAGAGGGAGTACAGTAATTCATATCTCTTAAATAAATAGGTTTTTAGCCTCCTTTGTATAATTACTTTAATCCTAATATTTCCTGTATTTGTTTGTTTAAATTTTTCATTGTGAAGGGTTTTTGTATGAAATTTAAGCCATCTTCTAAAATGCCATAATCAACTACAATATTAGATGCATAGCCTGACATATATAATATACGCATTGATGGATCTTCTTTAGTGATTTCTTCCTTCAATTCAATGCCACTCATATCAGGCATAACAACATCAGTCATAAGTAAATTAATATTTTGTTTATTTCTTTTAAATATTTTAATAGCGTTAATCGGTCCATCTGCTGATATGACCTTATATCCAATATCTTCCAGCATAAAGGTAGTCATTCGACGGAGCATTTCGTCATCTTCAACTAAAAGGATGGTGCCTTCAACAGGTTCATTCTTCGTGGTTTGCAATTGTTCTTGTGCTTTTTCATCCACGCCTTGTTCAAGCTTCGGAATATATAAATTAAAAGTTGTTCCAATATTCGGTTCACTTTGAACGTTTATAAAACCATTATTTTGCATCATAATGCCATACACAGTGGCCAATCCCAACCCCGTGCCCTGATCAACACTTTTCGTAGTAAAAAAGGGTTCAAAGATATAGGACAGCGTTTCCCGATCCATGCCAATTCCATTGTCACTGATAGTAAGAAGCACATAATCTCCGGGATCAACCTCAATATGATTCATGCAATATGCTTTATCCGCATGCACATTATTCGTCCTAATGATTAATTTACCACCATTTGGCATGGCGTCCCTTGCATTTACAGCCAAATTTACAAAAATCTGATCGAGTTGCGACGGATCAAAATTGATGGTCCAGACATCAGGACAGGGATTAAATTCCAAGTGTATATTTTCACCAATCAGTCGGATTAGTGTCTTTTTCGTATTTTCAAGTAAGTCATTTATATTGATTGATTTTGGAGAAATAATCTGTTTTCGGGAAAATGCTAGCAGTTGCCGGGTTATTTCTTTTGAGTGATCGGCGGCTCTTTCCATTTGAATTAAATCTTCATAACTTTGAGCATCAAGCCCCTGACGGTTTTTTAGCATCTCTATGTATCCAAGAATTACGCTCAACATGTTATTAAAGTCATGGGCTATTCCTCCCGCCAAGCGACCAACTGTCTCCATTTTCTGCGCTTGGTATAGTTGTGTTTCTAGTTCTGCTTTTTCCTCTTCCGCACGACGAGACTCGCTTAAATCTCGTGCATATATACAACTATAATTTTCACCGTTGTATTCAAGATAATTCACAGTTAATTCGACCGGGAAAACAGTTGCATCTTTTCTTTTGTGAGATGTCTCCAATATTTTGGCTTTGGATTCTACCAGATCGTTGTAGCATTTCTGCCAACGTTCCTGATCAAATTCGGGATCGATATCCATTACAGTCATATCTAGTAATTCTTCAGTTGAATAACCGAGTGATTTACATGCCTGTTTATTTACATATGCAATCTCACTTTTATTGTTAATCCAAAAACAGGCTATGGATGCATTGTCAATTGCCGACTGAGTGATTTTTAATTCTCGTTCATATTTTTTTCGATCACTGATATCTCTTACAAAGGAAACATGAAATTCAAGTTCGTCAAACGTAATATGTCTAGTGGCTACTTCGATAGGAAATTCTTCACCATTTTTACGACGATGTTTTGATTGAATATGTTCCGCCTTAAGCAAATTCTGCTTTTTTATAGTTTCCCAGGTTCGATTCCAATTTTCTTTTGGATAAATAGGATCAATATCCCATAGACTTAAATTCAATAGTTCCTTTTTTGTGTAGCCTAATGAGCGACAAGCTTGTTCATTTACGTAGGTAAATTCTCCATTACGATTCATCCAATAGACTGCATCCGGTGCATGTTCGATAGAAAATTGAGCCATTTTCAATGATTGTGCACTATCCAGAACCATGAAACCTGAATCAGGATTTGGATGTACTAATTTCTTAATTGTTATAACTGAATATTGATTATTTTTTACCTGAATCTTTCGGATGTTCAATGAGATCAAGCGTTTGCATTCAACATCAAGTTCAATTTCCAGTTCAAGATCAATATCGGATTCTTTCCCAGATTGAATTTTATCAAGTGCATGAACCAGACTCGATTTATTCCAATACCCACCTCCAATTTTCAAAAATGATTGTCCAATGATTTTTTTATTATTATGACTGAATAATTCACAAAATGAATCCGTGGCTAGCATAACTTTGGATTGTTTATCAATTATTACTATTAATTCAGATATCGGTTTTAAAACATCACGAATGTTGGAAAAAATACTATTTTTATCATCACTCATATATTATTATCCTTTTCAATCCTTATCGGATCTCTGTTGACATTATTTAAATTTACAAATTTCTACTACCGTTATATCTTCAGAAGATTTATTTTAGATATATTTTCTAATTTTAATAAATTTTATTGAAGATCACTAATATTTTTCTCATTACTTCCTGTTATAATCATATAACATAGTTTGACACGTTGATAATGTACAATTAAATTAATTTCGAGTTTGTAGGGTTTTATTTATGATTGAAAAAAGAGTAGCATTTGTTAATGTAAGTTGTGCCAATGTATATCGGGAACCAACCTTTCATAGTGAAGTTGATAGCCAATCAATTTTGTGGGAACGGCTGGAAATCATAGATCAGAAAAATGATTTCATATTAGTGACCACAGAGGATAAGTATAAAGGGTGGATCAATTCACATCAGATCATCATCATAGACTCAGTAGATAATTATGAATATGTTCTAATCAAGCAGAGACATGTAGATTTTTATAAAGAACCTAATTTGAAGTCAGATATTATTCGAGATGGTTTTACTGGAATACAGATTCCAGTTCTGTTGAAGGATAATGGTTGGATTAAAACCCAATTTCCTGATAGTGTTGAAGGATGGATTGAGACCTCCAAGACCGGATATTTAGAATTTCCGGATCGTGATGATTTAATAAATTATGCAAGAACTTTTACAGGTATTCCATATATTTGGGGTGGTAAAACTGTTAGAGGTTTTGATTGCTCTGGTTTTATTCAGTTTATACATAAGATGTTTGGGATTAATTTGAGGCGGGATGCCTGGATGCAATTTGAAGATAGTCATTTTGTATCAAAGAATCCTTTTTCAGGAAAACCGGGCGATCTATTATTCTTCGCCAAAGGTGAGGAAAAAATTTCTCATGTAGGTTTTGTTATAAAACCGGGAATTGTCTTGCATTGTCAGGGTATGGTAAAAATTGAATCGATAGATCAAAAAAATAAATTATTAAAAGATTTTGTTGAAATTAGAACCTTTCTCAGCTAAAATTGTAAAAGTTCATTAAAATAAATCGTTAGTTTATTAAAAAGTAAAAATTAGTTTAAAAATGAGATGCTAAACAACCGTAAAGTATTAGTATTGAATCAGAATTACGAACCGTTTTCTTTATGCACGACTAAGAGGGCTATTATACTTCTATTCACTAATAAGGTCCATGTTGTGGAAAAGTATGATGAAGTAGTTCACTCTATTTCCACAGAAATTCCCAGCCCAAGTGTGATTCGTCTTGGCCGTTATATTCATAAGCCGCATAAAAAAGTGCAATTGAATCGCAAAAATATACTAAAACGTGATAAACATATATGTCAGTATTGTGGACATAACAGTCAACCGATGACGGTAGATCATATTATCCCAAAAAGTTATGGTGGAAAAGACACGTGGGAAAATCTGGTGTGTGCCTGTCCAAAGTGTAATCGTATGAAAGGCAACCAAACTCCTGAACAAGCTGGTATGAAACTAATGAAGAAACCTAAAAAACCCGGCCATCTTTTTTATCTTTATACCTTGATTGGTAATCCACCCACTTCGTGGAAGCAGTATTTATTTTTAAATTAGTCCTTCTAAAATCTCTCATGTAAAAATAAATTGCAGTTGGCAATAGCAGTTAGTAGTAAAATATATATGTTAATTCATTATCTAATTGCTAAAATATCAGGTTTAAAACATTTCATAATTCTAACTTTTAACTTCTAAATTCTGCTTCAAAGACTGTTGTTACAAATCGATTGTTTTTGTAAATTTAAAATTCGTTAATGGAAAATCGGGAGTATAAATGGCAAAGAAACGAATACTGAGCGGAATGCGTCCAACAGGACGTCTACATCTGGGTAATTATGCCGGTGCACTGGAAAACTGGATTAAATTGCAGAAAGAGTATGACAATTTCTTTTTTGTAGCTGATTGGCACGCCTTAACAACCAATCCAACGGCTGCATTTGAAGTGGAAGAAAAAACGATTCAAATGGTGATTGACTGGCTGGCAGCAGGTATCAATCCTGAAAATCCCATCTTTATTCAATCGCAAATTAAACAGCATGCTGAGCTGCATCTCATTTTTTCTATGCTGATCAGTACAGCACGATTGGAACGGAATCCTACATTAAAAGAGCAGGTACGTGATCTGAATTCGGAAACTTTACTTTATGGACATCTGGGTTACCCAGTTTTACAGGCTGCTGATATTTTAATGTATAAAGCTAATGTTGTGCCTGTAGGTGAGGATCAGGCTCCACATGTGGAAATTACGCGTGAGATTGCCCGTAAATTTAATCAGACCTACGCAGAGGTGTTTCCTGAACCGGAAACCCGCTTAACTCAGTTTGCCCGTTTGCCCGGATTGGATGGTCGCAAAATGGGTAAATCGAATGACAATTTTATTCTATTTTCTGCCACGGAAGAAGAAATCTCAAAAAAAGTCCGTACCGCAGTAACCGATCCGCAGAAAATCAGAAGAAACGATCCGGGCCACCCGGATATATGCAATGTTTTTAAATTTCATCAGAAATTCAATGCTGATGAAATCGATGAAATTCGGCAGGGTTGCGAAAGCGGGGCGCTGGGTTGTGTGGAATGTAAAAATAATTGTGCTAAGAAATTAGCTGATTTCTTTGCCCCAATCCGGGAGAAAAGATTGTATTATGAAAATAATATCAGTGAAGTAAAAGATATCCTGAACATTGGTAATAAACGAGCGCAGGCTATAGCGAATGAAACCATGGCGGATGTTCATAATGCCATGAAAATGGGTTAAATTGATTTATGCGTTATCGGATCAAATTAGATGTTTTTGAAGGTCCATTCGACCTTCTGCTTTTTCTCATCCGGAAAAATGAAGTGGACATCTTCAATATTCCCATTGCGAAAATTACTGAACAATTTATCACCTACATCGAAGTTATGAAAATACTTGATCTTGATGTTGCCGGTGATTTTATTGAGATGGCTGCCATTTTGATGCATATTAAAGCGCGCATGCTGTTACCACGACCTGAGGGAATTGAGGATGATTATGAAGATCCCCGCTCAGAGTTGGTATCCAGATTGTTAGAGTATAAACAGTTTAAAGAAGTATCTCAGGAACTGGATACACTGGAAGATACACGCCGCAAACTCTTCCCGAGAAAATATTTTAAATATATCCCTACAACTGAAGAGACAACGACCGAAGAATATTTAGATGATGTTACTTTATTCGATTTAATGGTTGCCTTCCGTAAAGCGCTCGACAATATGCCAAAGGTAACCTATCATGAGGTGCACAAAATTGAAGTAACTGTTGAGGAAAAGTCAGAACTTATCCTAAACCAGTTGAAAGAAAATAAAGTAGTGTTATTTCAGGATTTAGTAAAAGACATTACAGATAAAATAATTTTAATCGTCACATTTATCGCATTATTAGAGCTGTGCAAGGTTGGGAAAATAAGCGTCCGACAGTCGCAATTGTTCGATGATATCCGAATAAAGAGCGCAGCTTAAAGGATTTATTCACCTTATGAAAAATCAGGATCAGATTATTGAAGCATTAATTTTTGCCAGTGATGTACCGCTTCCATCGAGAAAAATTAAAGATATTATTTCTGAAATTGGTGAACGTGAAATAAAAAAGTCAATTGAACGCATTAATGAACGATATAAAGGTACAAAATCCGCTTTTGAGATTGTGGAAGTCGCCGGTGGTTACCAGATTGTTACCCGACCTGATTATGCAGACTGGGTTCGTAAACTTTACATATCACGCACCAAAAATCGCTTAACACAGAAAGCGCTGGAAACTTTAGCAATCATTGCCTATAAACAACCGATTACAAAAACAGAAGTGGAAAGTATTCGTGGAGTGGGTTCAGATACAGTCATCAGGACTCTAATCGAACGAAAACTGATTACTGTGACTGGCAGAGAAAAAGCACCGGGTAATCCTCTGCTATACGGTACCACCCGTTATTTTCTAGAATATTTTGGTTTGAAAGATATATCCGATCTACCTAAACTCCGAGAGATTGATGAGCTGTTAAAAAGTGATGAAAAATTTCTGGAAAGCCTGGATCAGGTGAGTTTACAGGAATTAATCCCTGAAGAATTAGGCATAACAAGCATGCTTTCGGATAAATCGAAAAAAGAATCATCCGATGAAATAGATCAATCGGAAGCTGGTGATGATAAAACTGAGGAAGATTCATCAGAAGAAATTCAGGAAGATGATTCGGATGATAAATCCGAGTAAATTTACCAGTATAATTATATTGAATCATGCGATATGATGCGCTTAAATAAATATCTTGCCCATGCTGGTGTTGCCTCCCGTAGAAAATGTGATGATTTGATCCGGGCCGGATATGTTAAAGTCAATGGTAAAAAAGTAGATGCTCTGGGTGTGGTGATTGATGAGACCAAAGACGAGGTCATGTTTAAAAATCAAAAAGTCACCCTTGGCGAAGAATTTATTTATATATTGTTAAATAAACCACAGGGGGTCGTAACCACTGCCAGTGATGAGTTTAAACGAACTACGGTTTTGGATTTACTGGCTATCCCTGAGCGTGTTTATCCGGTCGGTCGTCTTGATTATGATACAACCGGTATATTATTACTTACAAATGACGGTGAACTGACCAATCGTTTATTGCATCCCGGTTATGAGTCCGAAAAGATTTATCGAGTAATGATTGACAAAATCATAAGACCTATCGATCTGCATAAACTGCAAAAGGGAATTATGCTGGATGATAAAATGACCCTGCCCTGTAAAATAAAAGAAATTCGACGTAAAGATAATTGCAGTTTTTTGGAAATTACTTTGAGAGAAGGCAGAAATCGGCAAATCAGGCGTATGTTTGAAAAATTTGGATATGTTGTTGAAGAATTAAATCGTGTATCATTTTCTGGATTGACATTAGGATCGTTACGTCCCGGAGAGTGGCGATATCTTACAAAGGATGAACTTGCTCGTTTAAGAGAAAGGGTGCAAGATGAATATCAAGAATAGTAAGGCGTTGGTTCTTGGGGGATGGGGTCTTGTAGGATTATCAGTATGTAAGAAGTTAATTGAACGTGGAATATCCGATCTTATCATACTTTCGCTGGAAAAGTATCAGGCGGAAGAAGCCGTTCAGATGCTTAAAGATTCAGGTAATGTTCAACTGATACCGGAATGGGGAAATATATTTGTTCGTGATGAACTAAAGGACTTAAATCGACCAAAGATTATTGATGATGCTGCTAACCGTAATATGGTGATTGATGATGTATTAAATGATTTGAATGAAGATATTTTACAGCGTTCATTTTTGTATAAGGTGATTAATAAACATAAGCCGGATATCGTAATTGACTGTGTTAATTCAGC
>JARRPN010000057.1:0-7518 GCA_037382875.1 Calditrichaceae bacterium
CTAATTCAGAGGAAAAATCTAGAGCTGTAGGGGACATGATTGCTGCTGTAGAACTTGTTGGGGCTGAGAGCACATTCCATGTGGGCGAAACTAAGGCTGTATCGCCTTCAACTCCGTGACTGGATCCTTTTAGAACCATTTGGGTCTCAACACCCACGTTTAACAAACCAGTATATACACGAGTGTATAAACCTGGAGTACCAAGCGAATCTGCTTCTATCATCGCTTCCGAGACTCCTACTGGTGTGAGTGTTGTTGTTGTTGTCTGTGAAAACAACAAGGTTGTGCTTAGTAGCAACAGGAATAAAACAAAAAGTATTTTGTTACTCATCCGTGCTCCTTTCAATTAGGTTAAATTAATATGGTTAAAACAGCTAAAACATAGATAATCTTAAGCTGCGTTGATTTAATCAACACGGGCTTTTATGCAATTGACATGCCAGAAATAATAGATAAAATCGGATGGAGCTAACCTATTGAAAAATGAATAGTTATGAAGTTGTTTTATTTATTAAATAGCCGATTCAAATAATATCATTGAGACACAGATGTCTCATCGTGACATGGATGGGACAAAATACTAACTTAAATACGAAATTTGTAGAAATTCATTATGGAATATTGAAATTGTAAAAATTAAATAAAATTTATAAATTTGTTTGAGCAAGTAGGAAGTTCATTCAAATAATTAAATTAATAGATTCAAGTATTAATTCTGTTATTAAATGTTTAAAACAATAAAATCTAAATTTGTAACGGTTACAGTTCTTTTTATCCTTTTAAGTGTGGGAATACCAACTACATTTTTAATCTATCAGTTTCGCGAAAATTTTAAGGAACGATCCTATATCATGGTAGAAACCACCATTGATGTGATATTGAATTGCATTAATCGATCTATGCTACGGGAAGAAAAAAACATTCAGCAGATTGTTAATCAGTACTCCGAAAACGATTATATAAAACATATCCGCATATTTGATCATGAAGGAACCATTCTCTATTCCGATCATCCGAATGATTTAAACAAAATAGTGCACGACGTCTCGCCAAACCACAACATTCCTCACAATTTAAGAACCCGGCGGATAGACATTCTTGATGATGACCATGTTTATTTTGCTACCCAACCTATTTATAATCTACCCGAATGTCAGCGTTGCCATAAGGAATCTGATATCATCGCATACCTCGATATCGATACCAATTTGTCCACTGCAGAGACACGGTTTTATACCGGTTCGAAACATATGATATTTCTGGCCGTTGCCATTGTGATTGTTCTTTTGACAGGATTTATATCTTTCTTTAATGTATTTATCAATAAACCGGTCAAAAAGGTAATCAATGCACTTGATGAGGTGGATCGTGGTAACCTGAATACAAAAATCAATTATAAAAGTGATGACGAATTCGGTACCCTCGCCCATCACTTTAACCAGATGACAACACATATTAAAGAGTCCCGTGAAGAGATTGAATCGATGCATTTTGAACAACTACAACGCGCCGACAAGTTAGTAACTTTAGGTGAACTTGCCGCTGAGATGGCACATGAAATCAATAATCCCACTGCGGTAATTATGTCGCGTGCAGATTATCTACAGATGGAAATTGATGATAATAAAAAATTAAAGCCTTACAGCGAAGACCTGGAAGTCATTCTTAGTCAGGCTTCAAAAATCTCAAAGATAACCGGTAATATTTTAAAATATGGTAAAAAACGATCCAAAGATTTTCAGAAAATTAATTTAATCCATGTCATACAGGAAACCATTAACATTCTGGATCCACGGTTTGAGAAAAAAGGAATTAATGTAAATCTGGATCTTCAATGCCAAAATTGTAATATATTCGGGGATGGTTCACAATGTGAACAGGTAGTTACTAATCTTTTGAACAATGCCATAGATGCCATTGGCAAAGATGGCAGTATAGATATAATATTAAAACCCGACGAAAACGATCATTGTTTATTAGAAATTCATGATAATGGACCTGGGATGGATGAACACACAAAAAAACAGATATTTTCGCCGTTTTTTACAACTAAAACTGCCGATAAAGGAACCGGACTGGGATTATATATTGTAAAAAATATTTGTCAAAATCACAATGCTGAAATAAGTTGTAAAAGTGAAATTAATTCAGGTACAACCTTTTCAATTCAATTTAAAAAGATGATTGATGAAGCATAAAATCCTTATTATAGATGACGAAAAAGAGATGTTAAACTCCCTGGAAAAAATTCTTTCCAGGAAATATGATTTTAATATCCAGCTTATAAGTGATAGCCAAAAAGCTCTTGAATTGGTTCAATCAGAAAAATTTGATTTAATCCTGACCGATTTGATGATGAAAGACATCGGTGGAATGGATATTCTTAAAGCAGCTCTAGGTAAATACCCTGATTCAACCGTAATCATCATATCCGGTTATGGTACCATAGGTGCCAGCGTGGAAGCGATGCGTGAGGGTGCATTTGATTTCATTGAAAAACCATTCACTTCAAAAAAATTGCTGGAATGCATTGATCGTGCAATAGCTCAATCTAAACAGGAGCCTAAAGATAAGCAGGACAAAAACAAAGATAATGATGAATTAGCCGGCATTATTTACGAAAGTCCTCAAATGGATGAGCTGATTAAATTAGTAAAAAAAGTAGCAACCGGAAATATGAATGTACTGATCACCGGGGAAAGTGGTACCGGAAAAGAACTATTTGCAAGAGCTATTCATTCGCTAAGTAAACGGAGTTATAATCCATTTGTACCGGTTAACTGTGGTGCTTTACCGGAACATTTGTTTGAAAGTGAACTGTTCGGTCATGAGCGCGGTGCTTTTACCGGAGCCATAAAAATGAAACCGGGATTACTGGAATTTGCCGATCAGGGTACATTTTTCTTCGATGAAATTGGAGATTTGAGTTTATCATTACAGGTAAAACTGTTACGTATGCTGGAAGAGCGAAAAATACGCAGGGTTGGTGGTGAAAAAGAAATCAGCATCGATGTGCGTATCATTGCTGCTACAAACAAAAATCTGGATCAGGCGGTTTTGGATAAAACTTTTCGTGAGGATTTGTTTTACAGATTAAATACGATTCGTTTAGAAATTCCGCCCTTGCGTGAGCGACCTGAGGACATTCTGCTTTTGGCAAAACATTTTTTAGCAGAGCTATGCAATAAAAATGATCGTAAAGCCTGCCGGTTTTCCGTGGACGCCGAGAAAGCACTTTTGGAATACCCTTGGGCTGGAAACGTCAGGGAAATGCAGAATATCATTGGTCGTGCCTATTTTTTATCAGTAGATCAGATTATACATCGACGTGATCTACCTATACCTCAACAGGATAAATCAATCGCGATTAATCGGGAAGTGCTGGCTTCACCTTATAAAGACGCCAAAGAGATGGTTCTGGAAAAATTTGAGGTAGAATATCTTAGCTATTACCTTAAGAAAAACGAGGGTAATATTTCACGCACAGCTGAAGAATGCGGCCTTGACAGACGTTCAATTCATCGTTTGATAAATAAGTATAATATTATTTATCAGGAATAATTGATTTTTTGATATTTCTAAATGATTATCTCTGAAAAATATTTTAATTAATTTTGGGGGGGAGGAAAAGATGAAAATTAGAATACCTGATTCGTCACATAACTGGATTTCTCTGATTGGAGCAACAATTGCACTTGTCAGTTTTTTTATGATTGTATTTCTATTTGCGATAACCTCAATTTTCTTTGAGAGCTCAACGTACATTGGCCTGGTTATATATATTCTGCTCCCAGCCGTGATGATTGTTGGTTTAATTCTTATTCCATTTGGGATGTTTTTATCACGTAAAAAAGTAGCCACGCCCAGTGCGCCCTGGCCCAAAATCGATTTGAACGATCCCAAATACCGTAATGCCTTTATGATTTTTTCAATTGGATCAGCCATATTTTTATTCGCTTCCGCACTGGGTAGTTATCAGGCATTCCACTATACAGAATCTGTACAATTCTGCGGTGAACTCTGTCATGATGTAATGAAACCAGAATATACTGCTTACCAGAATTCTGCCCATGCCCGTGTAGCTTGTGTGGATTGTCATGTCGGCTCCGGCGCAGACTGGTATGTTAGATCGAAACTCTCAGGACTGTACCAGGTTTATGCGGTTACGGCCAATGTATATCCGCGTCCAATTCCAACACCCGTACAAAATTTACGGCCTGCCCGTGAAACCTGCGAAGAGTGCCATTGGCCTCAGAAATTCTATGCACAAAAGTTACGGCTTGAACGTCATTATCTGAATGATGAAGAAAATACGCCATGGGATATCAATCTGCTTATGAAAATCGGCTCTGAACATGCGTCACAGGGCTTGAAAGAAGGCATTCATTGGCATATTAATCCCAACACAAAAATAGAATATATTGCAACCGATGAAAGACTGCAGGAAATACCCTGGGTCCGCCATACTAATCTTGAAACGGGTGAATCGGTTGTTTATCAAAATGAAGATGAAGCGCTTGACGAAAAAGAAATTGCTAATGCAGAAATACATACGATGGATTGTATGGATTGTCATAATCGTCCATCACATAGTTATAAACCCCCGGCGTTTTTCGTAAATGAGGCCTTAGTAGCGGATATTATGCCTGCGAGTTTACCGGAAATCAAGTCAATTTCAATGGAAATTTGTTCCGAAGAAATGGCTACAGCAGACTCAGCGAAACAGTATATTGAAGAAACTATTAAAGAATTTTACACAGAAAATTATGAAAATATCGTTGAGGAAAATCCTGAACTTATTGATCAGGCAATAAAGGGTCTAAAAGAGGTATATCTGAAGAATATTTTTCCGGAAATGAAAGTACGCTGGGATGCCTATCCAAACAATATAGGCCATCTGGAATTTAACGGATGTTTTCGCTGTCATAATGATCTGCATGCATCTGAAGATGGTGATGTCATCAGTCGTGATTGCAATTTGTGTCATACAATAGTGGCACAGGGCTCACCGGATAATAAAATGATGGCTGATATCTCGGGTTCACTTGAATTTAAGCATCCGGCTGATATAGACGAAGCCTGGAAAGAGATGTTATGTACGGATTGTCACACAGGGTTAAATCCATAGCGGATTTATCTATCGATTTATAAATAAATAAAGAATGAATACTGAAAATCTGCAAGCCGACTTAAACGAATTATTCGAGTATTGGGCAAAGGAACCAGCAAAATCTGTTCAGCCTCTAAATGCGCACGGATCTGATCGAAAGTATTTCCGTCTTCAGAATAGTACTCAAAAGGCCATTGGTGTTTATAACTCGGATAATAAAGAGAACATCGCTTTTCTGAATTTTTCTAAACATTTTTTACAGAAGGGATTAAAAGTCCCGGAAATTTATGCGCAGGATCCCGATAAGAACATTTATCTGGAACAGGATCTTGGTAATCAGACTCTATTTGATCATCTGAGTGAGATAAGGGCCAAGGAAGGATTCTCAGATAAAATCATTCATCTATATGAAAAAATTATAGAGCAACTTCCCAGATTTCAGATTGACGCAAAGAATGGATTGGATTTTTCACTCTGCTATCCCCGTCATAGTTTTGACCGCCAATCCATGATGTGGGATTTGAATTATTTTAAGTATTATTTTTTAAAACTGGCGAAAGTACCTTTTGATGAACAACATCTTGAAAATGATTTTGAAACCTTTACAGATTATTTGTTATCCTGTCCGCGTGATTTCTTTCTTTATCGTGATTTCCAGTCAAGAAATATTATGTTAGTTAAGGGCGAACCATATTTTATAGACTATCAGGGTGGCCGGCAGGGTGCGTTGCAATATGATTTAGCCTCCCTGCTCTATGATGCGAAAGCGGATATTCCACAGGAAGTTCGTAATCAATTACTTGAAAAATACATTGGTGAAGTCCGTAAATATATTTCCATCGATGAAGACAAGTTTATTGAATATTATTACGGTTACGTTTTTATTAGGATTATGCAAGCTCTCGGAGCTTATGGTTTCCGCGGATTCTATGAACGAAAAGAACATTTCCTGAAAAGCGTACCTTATGCCATTCAGAATCTGGAATGGCTGCTGCACAATATCGAACTCTCGGTGGAATTACCATCTCTGATGGATGCCTTCAATCACCTGGTTCGATCAAGTGCTTTGCGTAAATTCGGCAATGTTAAACTGAAGCTCACTGTTCGGATTCAGAGCTTCTCCTATAAACGCGGTATTCCCTTAGATGATAAAGGTCACGGTGGCGGATTTGTTTTTGACTGCCGTTTTTTGCCAAATCCTGGACGACTTGAAGAATTCAGAGAATTAACCGGTATGGATCAGCCAGTCATAGATTACCTGCAAATGAAGAAAGAAGTGGCTGACTTTCTGGCTGATGTTCAGTCTATTACAACCAGTGTAATTCATAATTACGAGGAACGCAATTTTACTGATGTCATGTTTGCATTTGGTTGCACAGGCGGACAGCATCGATCGGTTTATTGCGCCAATAAATTGGCTGAATTCCTGAATGAACATTATGATGTCAACGTTCAAATTAAACATATCGAGCAGGAACTGAAAGATTCCGTGTCATGAAAGCAATGATATTGGCAGCGGGCCTCGGTACCCGTCTTCGCCCAATTACCGATTCTGTCCCCAAAGCACTGGTTAAAATAAAAGAAAAAACTCTCCTGGAATTAGTAATCAATCGTTTAAAAGAAAGTGGTATTAATGAGATAATTATTAATGTATTTCATTTTGCTGATCAGATTATTCAATTTATTAAGGACAAAAATTATTTTGATATAGAGATAAAAATATCAAGGGAAATTAATCTTCTGGATACCGGCGGTGGTTTAAAAAAAGCTGCTTGGTATTTCGATAATAATGAGCCTTTTTTATTGCACAACGTTGATGTGTTAAGCAATGTCGATTTCAACCAATTATTACACTTTCATAATGAGAATAAAGCTGTAGCAACACTTGCCACCCGAAATAGAAAAACATCACGATATTTTTTAGCCGATTCCGAAAATATTCTTTGCGGTTGGGAATCTGTTCAAGTAAATGAAAGGAAGATGGTAAGACAACCTCTGGGAGAACTCACCAAAGTTTCGTTTATGGGCATACATATTATTTCACCTGAATTGCTGTCTTATCTTCCCCCGGAAGAAAAATTCTCTATTGTTGATGCTTATCTAAAAATAGCCAACCACCATATCATTAAAGCAATACCCTGTGATACCAACCGATGGCTCGATCTGGGTAAACCGGAGCAGCTCAGCCAGGCTGCAAATATATTTCCGAAATTATTTATTAAATAAGTATACAGATCCATCATTCTATGGTTTTTTTACCAAATATATGTTATATTGCAAAAAACTTTCGTTATAACTATATAACAAATGTTCAGGGCAAATAACCAATGAAAGAACTCTGGAAAAAATTTGATGAGGTAGAACTCACGCATAGCAGTGTCCATCACTTGATGGCCATGCACGAACTT